>DAIOGO010000069.1:0-13895 GCA_036745195.1 Actinomycetota bacterium
AGTTGTTCGGGGATTTCTACGGGACTCCGAGCTGTGCGAACCCGACGTCAACCAACTCGGTCCAGATCAACACCTCGATCGGCATCGACCACCTCATCGACGAGTGGCCGAATTCGCTCGGACTGGCGGTGCTCGGCTCGACGCATCCCGGGGACACTTACGTGCTCAACACGCTCGCCGATACGAATCGAGACTCCTGTGAGCTGGTTGGCGGTCATGCAGTACCCACCGACGGGATCCCCATGAACACGCTGCTGGTCGACACCGGCTTCTCGGCCACGGACGTCGAGGTCGGCCTGGTTTCCAACACCCTCATCAATGGAACGAAGTCCCGGCTCCAACGCTGGGATGACCCGACGCCCGACAACCCGTACCGAACGGTGGTCGCCCGGCGAACCGGAGCGTCTGAGACGTTGTGGCTGCTGGACAATCGGGGCCCGTGGGCTTATCTGACCGACACCGGCTTCACCGGGGACGCCAACGATTACTGCCGGTCGTCGACCTACACCTCGGCGCTGCCGACTACCGGTCCCGGGAGCAAACAGGAGCGCTTCAACAACTGCATCGCCGCCTACGTGGCTGCGGGAAGCAGCGATGTGATCTTCGATGATTCGATCCAGTCGAGCCCACGGTTCGTCTGGGCCCCGCAGTACTGGTACGCGCTCCCGTCGACCGGCCTCTCCTGGGAGCCGATCCACAAGTTCCGAATGGCTTTCCTGGGCGGGGTCTGGTTCAAGGCGGGGGCGCCGGCCGACATCATGGCGTTCTACCCCGATGAGCACGTGACCGACGTCACCGGTCCCGAGCTGTGTATTCCGTCCGGCAGTGGATGCAAGACACTCAACCTCTGGCAGATCGCGGCCTGGTATCTGCCAGACGCGGCTCTGCCCCCCTCCGTGAGAAACATGCTGATCGGGCCCGCCAACCCGCGGGTGGCCTCCCTCTGGGAGTAGTTGCCCAACGACCGCGGTAGGTTGGCGGGATGCGCGATTGGTTGAGTGAGTCCGCCCGGAGTTGGCCGGAGCACCCCTATCTGGTGACACCCGACGCGAGTTGGTCGTTCGGGCAGGCGGATGAGCGGACCTGGCGCCTGGCGGCCGGTCTCATCGAACGAGGAGTGCGCCCCGGGACCCGGGTGGGACTGTGGGCCACCAACTCGGTAGAGACCGTCCTCCTGATGTTCGCGGTGTGGCGGGTGGGGGGCGAGGTGGTGCTGGTCAACCGCCGGCTGACGGTGGATGAAGCCTCCGGCCAACTGGAGAGGGCCGGTGCCACCGTGGTGACAGGCGCCGGCGCCCCCGACCTGGGGCGCCCATGGATCGATCCCGAGTACCTCGTCGGCGATGGCCCGGTGCCCGAGCTGGAGGTGGACGAGACTTCCACTGCACTGATCATCTTCACCTCCGGCTCGGCCGGTTCGCCCAAGGGGGTGAGACTCACCCACGCCAATCTGACGGCGTCGATCGTCGCCTCGACCGAAGCGGTGGATCACGTCCAGGAGGACCGGTGGCTCTGCAACCTCCCGTTGTTTCACATCGGCGGGGCGATGATTCCGCTCCGCTGTGCCGCCGTCGGCGCAACGGCGCTGCTCGAACCGGGATTCGATGCGGTGCGCTCGGCCGAGCTGCTGGCCAAGGGTCACGCCACCATCGCCTCGCTGGTCGCCCAGACGCTCGAGTCGACTCTCGCCGGCGTCGATCGGTTCGAGGGTGTCAAGGCGGTGCTGGTGGGCGGTGGTCCGGTCCCCGAGGATCTCGTGCAACGTGCGCTGGCGCGCGGTCTGCCCGCCCTGCGCACGTATGGAATGACCGAAACCGCCTCGCAGGTGGCCACCGAGCGCCGGCCGGGGGCGGGTCTGACTGCGGTGAAGGGCGCCGAGTTGCGGGTATGGGGAGATCGGGTCGAGGTGCGGGGACCGATGGTCTCGCCCGGGTACCTGGGAGAGCCTGATCGGGCCGCCGACGAGTGGTTCCAGACCGGTGATCGGGGAGAGGTCGACGCCAACGGCCGGCTGGCGGTCTTGGGTCGGGCGGACACCGTGGTAATCACCGGCGGAGAGAACGTGAGCCCGGAAGAAGTCGAGGCGGTCATCCGCTGCCACCCGGGGGTGGCCGACGTGGTGGTGGTGGGAATACCCGACGCCACCTGGGGTTCGATGCTGGTGGCGGTCTATGAGGGTGATGCCGGGGCCGGCGAACTCGATCGCCATGTTCGATACCGCTTGGCCGGCTTCAAGGTCCCCAAGGCGTGGAACCGGGTCGAGTCACTGCCCCGCACCCCGATCGGGAAGGTCGATCGCCAGGCAGCCGCCCGGCTGGCATCGGGTGGCTGAGACCGTCAGTCGATCTCGGGGCGTCGCCGGCCCTTCTTGATCTCGGAGCGGGCCCGTTTGTCGGCCACCCGCTCGATCCGCGAGGCCTTGGTCGGCCGGGTGCGGCGACGGGGGGTGGGAACCCTCATGGCCTGCTCCAGCAGTTCGGAGAGTCGCCGGCGGGCGATCGATCGGTTCCGCCACTGGCTGCGCGACTCGTCGACGATGACAGTCACCACCCCGTTGTGGAGGTGATGATCGAGTTGGGCGAGCATCCGTGACCTGAGCGAGTCGGGAAAGACCGTCGAATCCGCCAGGTCATAGCGAAGCTCGGAGCGGGTGTTGGAGCGGTTGGCATGCTGGCCACCCGGTCCACCCGACGGCCCAAACGACCAGGCCAGGTCGTCGGCCGGGATCCGGTATCCCTTGACGATCAGGTCTTCGTCAGCGGCAGACATCGGCGAAGGCGGCGCCCAACCGCTCGACGCCATCGGCGATCTCGGCCTGGGTGACGGTGAGGAGGGGCGCAATCCGGAGGGCATCGCCATACAGGCCGCCCTTGCCGATGAGCAGGCCGTGACGTTTGGCGGCCTCGAGGATGGCGGCGGTCAGGGCCGGATCCGGCCCACCATCGGGCCGGGAGAGCTCCACGCCCTGCATGAGGCCCTTACCCCGCACCTCGCTGATCTCGCTGTGACGGCCGGCGATCGCCTCGAGCCCGGCGCGCAGCTCTTTGCCCCGGGCCAGGGCATTGGCCTGGCAGTCGTGGGAGAGCAGGTATTCGAGGTTGGCGAGCGCTCCCGCCGACGAGAGGGGGTTACCGCCGAATGTCGAAACCGAGGTGGCGTGGATCGAGTCCATCACGTCGGCCCGACCCGCCACCCCGCCCAACGCCAGCCCGTTGCCGAGTCCTTTGGCGAACGTGACCAGATCGGGGGTCACGCCCTGCGCCTCGAATCCCCAGAAGTGCTCGCCCGTGCGCCCCCAACCGGTCTGGACCTCGTCGCAGATCAGCAGAGTGTCGTGGATGTCGAGCTCCTTCTTCACCGCCGCCAGGGTGTTGTCGGGAAGCGCCACGAAGCCGCCCACCCCCTGAATCGGCTCGGCGATCAAGGCCGCCACCTGGCCGCGCACGGCGGTGTCGTACAGGCTGCGCACGTCGTTGACGATCCCCTGGGTGATCTCGGCCCCATCCCGGATCCCGTAGCCGGTCTTGATCGACTGCGGGCTCTGGAGAAAGTGGACGATGAATGGCGAGTTTTCGGTGGCCGACCACGACCGATGACCGGTGATCGCCAGGGTCGAATGGGAGCGGCCGTGGTAGCTGCCCCGGAAGGCGAAGACCTGGCGGCTCTTGCGGTAGGTCGTGGCCATCATCAGGGCGGCGTCGTTCGCCTCGGTGCCCGAGTTCGTGAAGAACACCTTGGCATCAGGCATCGGCAGCAAGGAGGCGATCTTCTCTGCTAGTTCGACCATGGGTCGGATCAGGTAGAGGGTCGAGGTGTGAAGCATCTGCGCCGCCTGACGCTGGATGACCTCGACGATTTCGGGGATGGCGTACCCCGTCATCGTCGTGAGGATCCCGCCGAAGAAATCCAGATAACGGTTGCCTTCGCCGTCCCACACGTGCCGGCCCTCACCCCGAACCAACTCGATCGGCTCCGAGTAATAACAGCCGAGCCAGGAGGGCATGACTTGCTTGTGACGGGCGTGGAGATCAGCGTGAATGGACATGGTCACCAGACGGTAGCCGGGCCGTTCCGGTCCGGTCGCAGCCTATTCGTAGTATTCGGCTCCCAGATGGGTGATCAACTCTTCACCCATCCAGTGACGAAGGGTGTTCTTGAGCTTCTTCAACTGGATGAACAGGTCGTTCTCGGGGTACAGCCCAGGCCCGGTCTGCGGGCTCTTGAAATAGAACGAGAGCCATTCCTGGATCCCCTTCTGGCCCGCCCGCTGGGCGAGGTCCATGAACAGGGCCAGATCGAGCACAAGCGGAGCCGCCAGGATCGAGTCCTTGCACAGGAAGTCGATCTTGATCTGCATCGGGTACCCGAGCCATCCGAAGATGTCGATGTTGTCCCAGCCCTCCTTGTCGTCACCGCGGGGCGGGTAGTAGTTGATCCTCACCAGGTGATAGAGGTCCCCGTAGAGCTGGGGGTAGAGCTCCGGCTGGAGGATCTGTTCCAGAACCCCCAGCTTCGAGACTTCCTTGGACCGGAAGTTCTCGGGGTCGTCGAGTACCTCACCGTCGCGGTTGCCGAGGATGTTGGTCGAATACCACCCGCGGATGCCGAGCATCCGCGCCTTGAGACCGGGGGCGATGATGGTCTTGATGAGTGTCTGACCGGTCTTGTAGTCCTTGCCGGCGATGGGAACTCCCTGGCGGGCGGCCAGTTCGGTCATCGCCGGGATGTCGACGGTGAGGTTGGGGGAGCCGTTGGCGAACGGAACGCCGGCCAGCAAGGCGGCATAGGCATAGATCTGGCTGGGGGTGATGTGAGCGTGGTTGTTGCGCAGCCCCTCCTCGAACGAGGCCAGCGTCATGTGGACCTCGGAGGGCTCCTCGTACGCCTCGGTCGACCCGCACCACACGATCACCAGGCGGTCGCACCCGTGCTCGACCTTGAATTGCTCCATGTCCTCGATCAGGGCCTCGACCTGGCTCATCATCGAGCCGTTGTCCATCACGTTGTCGGTGTCCTCGAGCCGCGACACCCAGCGGTGCGAGAACACCGCCTTCATCGGCTTGATCATGCGGAGTTCGTCCCCCACCGCTTCGAGATGCTCGGGACGCAACACGCCTGCCTTCATCGCCGCGGTGTAGGCATCGTCGGAGTATGGGTCCCATCCACCGAACACGATGTCGTCGAGGGGGGCGAGAGGAACGAACTGCCGGATCAGCGGAGACCGCCCTTCGGTCCGCTTGCCGAGCCGGATGCGCCCGGTCTGGGTGAGGGAGCCGATCGGCTCTGCGATTCCCTTACGGGCGGCGAACACGCCGGCATAGAGGGTGGTCGACACCGCCCCCATTCCCGGAGTGAGCACCCCCAGCTTTCCGGTGTGGGGGATGATCTCGATCGGCTTGGTCACGATTCTCCTCGACTGGGCGTTCGGTCTGGTTCACGGTAACGGCCTCGGGGGCGGTCGGAGACGGCGTTAGAGTCGAGGGTGGATGGAAACCGAGATTCGCCCAGCGGTCGACTATGCCCTCCTGGCGGACGCCGTGCAGGTGGTGCAAGGCAAGCTCTACGTGCTCGGCGGAGGTTGGGACACCCTGTTCGTGCCCGGCTTCCCTGCCCGGTTTCCCGCCCTCGGGGTGGGTCTGCGGGTTCGAGTCCCATGGTCGTGGGCGGATCAGGTGGTCGTGATCGGAGTCGACCTCCAGGATGAAGACGGGGCGCGGGTGCTGCCGACCGCCCCGCTGGTCCAGGGAGTCAAGGTGTCCCGTCCCCCCGGGTTGCCGGAGGGAAGCGACCTCGGGGTGGCTCGGTCGTTCACCTTCAACAACCTGACCTTCCCCCATGCCGGGGCGTACTCGTTCGTGATCTCGATCGACGAGCAGGTGGCCTCGCGGTTGCGGTTCTCGGTCCGTCCCCGTCCCTCGTGAGCCTCGATCGTCTCCCGATGTTTCCGCTGGGATCCGTCGTGTTCCCATACACCGCCGTCCCTCTCAGGGTTTTCGAACCGCGTTATCTGACCCTGCTCGACCGGGTGCTGGAAAGCGATCAGCAATTCGGCACGGTGCTGATCGAGCGGGGCTTCGAGGTGGGGGGCGGCGACGATCGCTTCCAGATCGGGACTCTGGTCGAGGTCGTCGGCCACAGTGGGAGCGAAACGGGTGAACGAGCGATCGTGGTGGCGGGGATCGAACGGATCGAGATCACCGCATGGCATGCGGACGACCCCTATCCGATCGCCACGGTGGAGTTGCATCCGGATGCCGTTGTCGATCTCGAGGCGGTCGAGGTGGGTCCGGCGGTACGAGAGTTGGAGCGGGTGATGGCCCTCGCCTCCGAGTTGGGGGCCGACACCAAGGCCATCGATCTGGGCATCTCTACCGACCCGCTGGTGGGTTCGTATCAGCTCTCGGCGCTTGCCCCCGTGGCTGCCATCGACTCCTATGCCCTGCTCCAGGCGCCGGATCCGGCCGCCCGTCTGGACCTGGCGCGCCGGCTCCTGTCCGAGCAGGCGGAAGTGTTACTTGCCCAACTCGCCGGCGGCTGAGTGAAGGCCGTCATCTTCGACCTGGGTGGGGTGGTTCTCGAGTCTCCGTTGCCGGTGATCGCCCGTCACGAGCTGGGCGCCGGGCTGGAAGAGGGCTCGATCAACCGTCAGGTCCTCTCCGCCGGCGGAAGCGGTGCCTGGGCACGGCTCGAACGGGGGGAGACCACCCGGTCGACCTTCTTCGTCGAATTCTCGGCCGAACTGGGAGGTGGCATCACGGCCGGCGGTCTGGAGGACCTGTTCACCGAGATCGAAGCCTCGGTCACGGTGCGGCCCGGGGCGATCACCGCCCTCCGCGCCCTCCGTCGGACCGGCTTGCGGGTGGCGGCCTTGACCAATGACTGGGACGGATTCCCGGCCGGGCGGCTGGTGGAGGAGTTCGATGTGTTCTGCGAATCTGCCCGCCTCGGAACCCGCAAACCCGAGCCGGAGATCTATCTTGCATGCCTCTCCCAGCTCGGAGTGGAGGCCGCCGGCTGTGTGATGCTCGACGACCTGGGAGTCAATCTCAAGACGGCCAGGGAGTTGGGGATGGCGACGATCAAGGTGGAAGCGTTGCCGGCGGCGTTGGCGGAGTTGGAGCTCGTCCTCGGCCTGCCCGGGCTCTTCTCGGCGGAATGAGCCGGCCGCTCGCTCAAGGTTTTGGAGCCCGGGGACGATGAAGAGGTGCACGGACCGATCCTCGGTCAGGGATGATGCGTCCTCCGGGACACATCGAGGGGATGCCGGCTCCGGAGTGGGGGGTGGAGGTTTCGACCTCTGCCCCCCGCTCGCGAATTTCTCCTTTCCGGACGAAGCCCGTTAGGGTTCCCCGGCCTGCGTGGGGCAGGCAAAAGCACAACCGCGGCATTGCTGGCGACGCCAACCGGCGACGCCCGCCGTGCGACCCAATAGGAGGTATCCGTGCCAGGACGGAACCATTTCGGCTCGATCATCGCCGCAGCAACTCTTATGGTGCTGGTCTCGGCCGGTCCCGCCAACGCCCACGATGGAGTCGAGCTCGAGCTCGCCTTCCCGCATGACCCGCTTCAGACCCATTTTGTCGACAGCTTCGGCGATGCCCGCTCGGGAGGGCGGCGTCACCACGGAACCGACCTGATGTCCCCCAAGCACACCCCGGTCTACGCGGTAGCGGAGGGGGTCGTCACCATCATGAAGACCGGCCACCTGTCGGGATGGTGGATCGCCATCGAACACGCCGATGGCTGGGAGAGCTGGTACATGCACCTCAACGATGACACTCCCGGCACCGACGACGGGCGGGCCGACCCTGCCGACGTCTTCGCCCCCGGGATCGAGATAGGTTCCACGGTGACGGCCGGACAGCTCATCGGCTGGGTGGGCGACTCGGGGAATGCCGAGGGGTCCGGTTCCCACACCCATTTCGAATTGCACCACGACGGGACCGTTCTCAACCCATACCGGTACCTCGCCGACGCCTTCGAGCGAGCACTGGCGCTGGTGCCGATCGACGTATATCTGGCAAGGATCTCAGCGGAGTTGGTCCACCTCGTCGAGTAGGGCGACTTGTTCGGCAACCTCCCGGGGTTCGAGATCGTCTCGTACGCCGGCCGCTTGGGTAGTCGGAGTCGGTGGGGGGTCGGCAACGCCGACCCAGATGATCCTGCTGGCGGCGGCCTCTTCGGCGGCCCCTGCCCATCCTTCGAAGATCGCCCGCTGATCATCGGCGAACGAGCGCTCCCGGCCGTCCCGAGCCGCTTCGCCAACCAGGACGGCCGTGAACACCCCGGTGCAGGCCGCGCTCACGTGCGAGAAGTCGGACACGTCACCGAAGGCGGTCTTCACCCCCAGTCCCCGGAGTTGCGCGGCAGCTTCCGGGTCGGAGACAAACACCCTGATCTCCCGGTCGGGCTCGAGAAGTCGTTCGACGATCGCTCTTCCGAGCCGGGTGTCGGCACCGATGACGATGACGGGCATTCCTCCAGGAAAGCACCTCTCGCCGGGCACGAGCAAGGATCGCCGGGTTCGCCGGCGAAGTCCGGGCCGTGACTGGCGACATGGGACGGCACCCGCAATACTCCCCGGTTCACCGTCGACCCAGAGATCGATCGTTTGCAGCTACCGCTCTATGACCCTCGTTTCGAACACGACGCCTGTGGCGTCGGTTTCATCGCGTCGAGGGATCTCGCCCCCAGCTTCCGTCTGACCAGACTGGCGGTGGAGTGTCTGCAGCGACTCGACCACCGTGGCGCCAAAGCGGCGGACGGGACCGGGGACGGTGCCGGATTGCTCACCCAGGTGCCCACCCGACTGTTGGAGCGCGAATTGCGCGCTGCCGGGGTGGAGCCATCGGGCGCAATCGGTGTGGTGATGGCATTCCTGCCCCGCCATGCTCCGGCGGCGGCGAGGGAGATCGTCACCGCTGCCCTTGCCAAAGAAGGCCTCCAGGTGTTCTTGTGGCGAAAAGTGCCGATCGACCCGGGAGTGCTCTCCAAGCGGGCGCTCGAGTCGCTGCCGGTCATCGAGCAGGCGGTGGTGTGTTCCACGCTGGTGCCCGAGGAGTTCGAGCGGATCCTCTTCTTGGCCAGAAAGCGGGCGGAGACGCTCGGCGCCGACCTGGAAGGTTTCTCGATTCCCTCGGCAAGTTGTCGCACGCTGGTCTACAAGGGGCTCTTCACCGCTGCCCACATCGCCGATTTCTTCTGGGATCTGGCGGACCCCGACTACGAGACGGCCTTTGCCATCTTCCATCAGAGATACTCGACCAACACCTTCCCCTCGTGGGCGATCGCTCAACCGTTCCGGACTCTCGCCCACAATGGTGAGATCAACACCATCCGGTCCAACCGGGTGTGGATGGCGGCCAGGGAGAAGCAGGGTGCTTCGACCATGTGGGGTGACCGCCTGGAAGATCTGTCTCCCTGGCTCCAACCGGGCCAGTCCGACTCGGGGAGTCTCGACAACGTGTTCGAGTTGCTGCTGCGCTCGGGTCGCAGCCTCGACCACGTCAAGGAGATGTTGATCCCGGCCGCCTGGGAGAACGTGGCCGACCTCGATCCCGAGCTGCGCTCCTTCTACGAGTACCACGCCTTCTTCGGGGAGCCATGGGATGGCCCCGCTGCCCTGGCCGCCACCGACGGGGTGTCCCTGCTGGCCGGGCTCGACCGCAATGGCCTCCGCCCCGCCCGCTACGCGATCACCCCCGCCGTGGTGCTGGTGTCGTCCGAGGCGGGAGTCTGCCCGGAGGAGGAGGCGAGAGCGATCTCCACCGGGCAGCTCGGACCGGGGGAGGTTCTGCACTTCAACGGCCTGACCGGCGAGATTCGAATGTCCGATCAGGTCAAACGTGAGCTTGCCGCCATGGCTCCCTATGAGGATTGGATCGCCAACGAGACTGTCTACGTCCAGCAGCCCTTCGACTCGCTGGCCGACGATCGATTCGATGCCGCCCGGTTGTGCAGGGTGTTCGGATACACCGCCGAGGAGCGCCGGATGATCCTGGCCGAGATGGCCGATGGAAAGACCCCGACCGGCTCCATGGGCAACGACACCGCACTGGCCATCCTGGCCGAGGAGCCCCGACGGCTGACGCAGTATTTCCACCAGGCGTTCGCCCAGGTCACCAATCCGCCGATGGACCCGATCAGGGAGCGGCTGGTGATGTCGCTGCGCACCTACATGGGTCGGAGGGGCTCGATGCTGGAGGAACGCCCCGGGATCGCCCACCTGGTCGAGCTGTCGACTCCGATTCTCTCCGACGCCGAGTTGGAGCGGATCACCCGGTCTGCCGATCCCGCCATCTCCAGCGCCTGGCTGTCGGCAGTGTGGCCCGCCGCCGAGGGGCCTGCCGGTCTCCGTCGGCGGCTCGAAGTGATCCTGGTCGAGGCGGCCGAGGCAGTCCGCACCGGCGCCGGCATCCTCGTGCTGAGTGACCGGGAGGTCGACGCCGATCATGCCCCGATCCCGATGATGCTGGTGGTCGGTGCCGTCCATCACCATCTGATCGATGAGGGGATCAGGATGCGAGCCTCGCTCATAGCCGTCTCCGGTGAGCCGCGCGACTCCCATGACGTCGCCTGTCTCCTCGGGGTCGGCGCCTCGGCCGTCAACCCGTATCTGGCGATCGATCAGGTGAGGGATCTGGCCGAGACCGATGTCGTCCACCACGATGCGATCGTCGCCCAGGAGAACTACCGGGCAACCCTCAACGCCGGTCTGCTCAAGGTGATGTCGAAGATGGGCATCTGCACCATCTCCGCCTACCGGGGCAGCGAGCTGTTCGAGGCGATCGGCATCGACCCGGAAGTCCTGGCTGTTGCCTTTCGCAATGTCCCGGCCCGAATCCACGGCATGGGGTTCGAGGCGATCGCCGCCAGGGTGCTGGAGGCCCATGCCCGGTTCGAGGACGGCGAAGAACTGGTGGGCGGTTTCTACAAACAGCGACGGGGTGGCTCCCGTCACATCACCTCGCCGGGAGTCGTACTGGCGGTTCAGAAGGCGGTCCGCTCCGGGGACTACTCCGACTGGGAGTCCTATCTCAAATCGATCGAGGATCGCCCTCCCGCCCAGATCAGGGATCTGTTCAGGTTCGTCGAACGGCGACCGGTGGCCCTCGACGAGGTCGAGTCGGCCGATCGGATAATGCGGCGCTTCGTCACGGCCGCGATGTCGCATGGGGCGGTGTCGCGGGAGACCCACGAGGCGCTGGCCGAGGCGATGAATCAGATCGGAGCGCTGTCGAACTCGGGTGAGGGCGGGGAAGGGTCCGATCGTTTCGATTCACCTCGCAACTCGGCCATCAAGCAGGTGGCATCGGGACGGTTCGGGGTGACGCCCGGCTACCTGGCATCGGCCGAGGAGTTGCAGATCAAGATGGCCCAGGGCTCCAAACCGGGTGAGGGAGGCCAGATCCCCGGCTTCAAGGTCACCGACGAGATCGCCGCCCTGCGCCACACCGAACCGGGGGTGAGCCTGATCTCTCCGCCCCCCCACCACGACATCTACTCGATCGAGGACCTCGCCCAACTCGTCTACGACCTCAAGGCCTTCAAGCCGTCGGTCCGGGTGTCGGTGAAGCTGGTCTCCGAGCCGGGGGTGGGAACCGTGGCGGTCGGCGTCGCCAAGGCCAGGGCCGACGCCATCCTCATCTCCGGGTCCGACGGCGGGACCGGGGCGTCCCCACTGGAGTCGATCAAACACGCCGGGTCCCCGTGGGAGTTGGGGCTGGCCGAGGCGCACCAGACGCTGGTCGCCAACGGGCTTCGCTCGGTGGTGGCCCTCGAGACCGATGGTGGGCTGCGGACCGGCCGTGACGTCGTGGTGGCGGCGCTACTGGGGGCGGAGCGTTTCGGGTTTGGCACGCTCCCGTTGCTGGCGCTGGGTTGCAAGATGGTGCGCCAGTGCCACCTCAACACCTGTCCGGTGGGCATCGCCACCCAGCGAGAAGACCTCCGCGCCAAGTTCACTGGTGCGGCCGATCAGGTCGTGACCCTCTTCCGGCTGCTGGCCGAGGAAGTGCGTCATCATCTGGCCGCCCTCGGGGTTCGCACCCTGGGCGAGGTGATCGGACGGGCGGACCTGCTCGACACCATCGACCATCCGGCCGCAGCAGGACTCGACCGGGTGCTGGTCAGAGCGGAGGGTCGTCTTCGTCACCCGGGCTTCAGGAAGACCCAGTTCTCGACGCTGTCCGAGCGTCTGGTGGCCGAGATCGCTCCCGCCGTCGAGGATGGCACCCCGGTGTCTCTCGCCTACCCCATCTCGAATGTCGATCGGGCGGTGGGAGCCCGGATCTCCGGGGAGATCGCCGCCCGCTACGGTGACGCCGGCCTGCCCGACGAGACGATCCAGGTGCGGCTTTCGGGGATCGCCGGGCAGAGCTTTGGTGCCTGGTTGTCCCGGGGTATCTCTCTCCGTTTGCGTGGGACTGCCAACGACTACGTCGGCAAAGGAATGGGCGGGGGACGGATCGTGGTGGCGCCTCGGCGAGCAGCCGATGGAACGCAGCACCACGCCGGCGGCAATGCCGTGCTTTATGGGGCGACCGGGGGTCGCGCCTTCCTGGCCGGAGCGGTGGGACAAAGGTTTGCGGTCCGCAACTCGGGGGCGGTGGCGGTGGTGGAAGGCGCCTCCGATCATGCCTGCGAGTACATGACCGGAGGAGTGGCTGTGATCCTCGGACCGGTGGGTCGGAACTTCGCAGCCGGGATGACCGGGGGAGTGGCCTATGTCTGGGACCCCGGGCTGGTGCTCAATCGGTTCGTGGCCGACACCGCACCGGCGATGAGGCGACCCCTGGTGGCCGAGCGGGACTCGTTGCGTGATCTGGTGGCGGAGCATCTGGCAGAGACCGGTAGTCCCACCGCCCACTCGATTCTGGAGGAGTGGGAACGCCAGGTCGACCGCTTCTGGGTGTTGCGGGCCAGTCGACCGGTTCCGATCGCTCACCCCGTCGGCGAGTTCGCCGACGCTCCGGTGTGAACGACGCCGGCCGCCACCGGTTCCCATAAGACCACGCCTGTGTATACACTACGTCGGTAGTGTTAATCCCTTCTGGAGGTGATGGCTGTGGCCACCGTGGACATCGATCTGGGCGCATACAAGCTCGGATGGCATGACTCCGAGGCTGACTACATCTTCAAGCCTCAGAAGGGGCTGAACGAGGAGATCATCCGGGAGATGTCCCGGATCAAGGCCGAGCCCGAATGGATGCTGGCGTTCCGGCTCAAGGCCTATCAACGCTTCCTGGCCAAGCCGATGCCGACCTGGGGTGGTGGCGGTTCGCTCGACGACATCGACTTCGACGATATCTACTACTACGTCAAGCCGATGGCCGGACAGGCCAAGGACTGGGACATGGTGCCCGAGTCGATCAAGCAGACCTATGAGAAGCTGGGGATCCCCGAAGCCGAACGCAAGTACCTGGCCGGTGTCACCGCCCAGTACGAGTCGGAGGTCGTGTACCACAAGAACCGTGAGGATCTCGAGCAACTCGGCGTCTTGTTCTGCGACATGGACACCGCCGTGCGGGAGTACCCGGACATCGTCAAGGAGTACTTCGGGACGATCATCCCACCCAACGACAACAAGTTCGCCGCCCTCAACTCGGCCGTGTGGTCGGGGGGGTCGTTCATCTATGTACCGCCTGGGGTCCACGTCGATCAACCACTCCAGGCCTACTTCCGGATCAACACCGAGAACATGGGTCAGTTCGAGCGGACCCTGATCATCGTCGACGAGGGAGCCTTCTGTCACTACGTCGAGGGCTGCTCGGCCCCGATCTATTCGACCGATTCACTCCACTCGGCCGTCGTCGAGATCGTGGTCAAGCGGGGCGGTCGGTGCCGCTACACGACGATCCAGAACTGGTCGAACAACGTGTACAACCTCGTCACCA
>DAIOGO010000070.1:0-3400 GCA_036745195.1 Actinomycetota bacterium
CGACCGGAGGAATCGGCAACCGGAAGTGGTCGGCCCACGCCCGGTTGTTGGTGGGGTTGGCGATCCTCGGGCTGATCTCGCTCTTGCCCTGGATCGGGTTGCCGCTGCTGGGGTTGGCGGTGACCGCCGGTCTTGGTTCCTGGGTGGTGGGGGAGCGAGAACAACCGCCACCGGCGGAAGCCTCCACTTCCCCATCCTGACCGAGCCAGCGTTCTCGGGACCGAGCTCGGCGGCGGGACGGGAGCATGCCGTGCTCTATCGTGCCCTCGATGAGATCCAAGGTGATGTCGATGCGCCAGGCGGTCGCCGAGCACGTGTCCGACGGAGCCCTGGTGTGCATCGAAGGTTTTACCCATCTGATCCCTCACGCGGTGGGGCACGAGATCATCCGCCAGCAGCGGCGCGATCTCACGCTGGTCCGCCTCACGCCCGATCTCATCGCCGACCAGATGATCGCGGCGGGCTGTGTTCGCAAACTGGTGTTCTCGTGGATGGGGAACCCGGGGGTGGGCTCCCTCCAGGTGGGCAGGCGTGAGGTGGAAGCCGGGCGACTCGAGATAGAGGAATGGACCCACTTCGGACTCACCACCCGGTATCAGGCCGGCGCCGCCGGGCTTTCCTTCCTCCCGATCAAATCCTTCCGGGGGTCCGACCTTCCAGCGGTGAACCCCCTCATCAGCACCGTCACCGATCCCTACACAGGAGAGGAGACGTTCGTGGTGCCCGCCATCAACCCCGATGTCACCGTCATCCACGTCCAGCGGGCGGACGCCCGGGGTAATGCCCAGGTGTGGGGTCTCCTCGGCTGCCAGCGGGAGGCGGCGTTCGCCGCCAAGTCGGTCATCGTCGTCTGTGAGGAATTGGTCGAAGAGTCGGTCATTCGGGCGGACCCCAACCGCACCCTGGTCACCGAACTGATCGTTGACGCAGTGGTGGTCGAGCCCTGGGGCTGTCATCCCTCCTTCGCCCAGGGCTACCAGGACCGAGACAACCGGTTCTATTTGGATTGGGACGACCTGTCGCGTGACCCGGTGCGACTCGAACAGTGGCTGGACGAGTGGGTGCGGGGCACCGCCGATCACACCGAGTACCTCGCCAAGCTGGGTGAGGACCGGCTCGCCGCCCTCCGGCCGGGGGAGCGATGGTCGGCCCCGGTCAACTACGGACGGTATGCATGACCAGGATCCGCCAGTTGGGGGTGGAGATCGGGTCACTCCCGACCGGCCCGCTCAACGCCATCACCGACGTTGCGGGGACCCGGGTGGGCCACGCCACCATCATTCGGGACGACATTCGCACCGGGGTGACCGTCATCGAGGCACGCGACGGGGCGATCTGGACCGACTACGCCTTCTGCGGCTGGCATCGTTTCAACGGCAATGGCGAGTTGACCGGGATCCCTTGGATCGAGGAGTCCGGAATGCTCGGGTCGGCGATCGGTCTCACCAACACCGACCAGGTCGGCTTGGTTCGCGACACCCTGGTCCGCCATTCGGTGGAGATGGGGGCAACCGAGGAGTTCCTGCTCCCGGTGGTTGCCGAAACCTTCGACGGCTGGTTGTCGAACATCCATTCGTTCGCCCTCACCGAGTCCGATGTTCGCTCCGCTCTTGCCGCCGCCTCCGGTGGGCCGGTGCCAGAAGGCAACGTCGGGGGCGGGACCGGGATGATCTGCCACGAGTTCAAGGGCGGGATCGGCACCTCGTCTCGAGTGGTGGCCGGAACCTGGACGGTGGGGGTGCTGGTCCAGGCCAATTACGGCTTACGAAAGGATCTCCGCATCGATGGAGTCCCGGTGGGTCGGATCATCGGCGATTCGGTGCCGCTTCCGGTCGACAAGAACGGCGAGGGGTCGATCATCGTCGTGATCGCCACCGACGCTCCCCTCATCCCGATCCAGTGCCGGAGGCTGGCCCAGCGGGCCACCGTCGGTCTGGCCAGAGTCGGTGGCACCGGTCGTAATGGTTCCGGCGACATCTTCCTTGCCTACTCGACCGGCAACCACCTTCCCTCCCGGCCCCACGGGTTGTACACCGTCGACCTGCTCGCCCACGAGGATCTGAATCCGTTGTTCGAGGCGGTGGCCGATGCCACCGAGGAGGCGATCCTCAACGCCCTGGGTGCGGCAGAGACCATGACCGGGTTTCGGGGTCGAACGGTGCACGAGTTGCCGCTCGACCGGGTGGCGGAGATCCTGGCAGAGAGACCGGGAGGCTGGCGGTGAGTTCGCCGAGCCTGACGCAAGATGCCACCCCCAGGGAGACGATGATCATCGCCGCCGCCAGAGCGCTGGTCGGGACGAGGGTGTGTTTTGTTGGTGTGGGGCCTCCCAATCTGGCCTGTGCCCTCGCCAAACGAACGACCTCGCCCGATCTCGCCCTCGTGTACGAGGCGGGGGTGGTCGGGGCCAATCCCGAGCGGGTCCCGCTGTCGGTCGGCGATCCCACCCTGGCCAGCGGGGCATTGGCGGTGGTCGACATGTGGCAGCTCTTCGCCCACCACCTCCAGCGCGGCCTGATCGAGGTGGCGTTCCTGGCCGGAGCCGAGATCGACGAGCGGGGGGCATTGAACACCACGGTCATCGGCGATTATGCCCACCCCCGGGTCCGGCTGCCGGGCTCGGGCGGGGCATGCGAGATCGCCCTCAACGCCAAGAAGACCTTCATCCTGATGCCACAGAACCGGCGATCGTTCGTCGAACGGCTGTCCTTCGTCACCTCGCCGGGTCATCCCGTTCCGGGTGCAGGCGGAGGCCCGTCGTACGTGGTGACCCAGCTCGGCCAGTATCGCTTCGATGAGGGATACATGGTGCTGACCCATCTCCACCCCGGCGTGACGCTCGACCAGGTGCGTGACAACACCGGCTGGGACCTGCGGGTGGCGGATGATCTGCATGAGACGGAGGCGCCCACCGACGAGGAGCTGCACGTGTTGCGCCACGAACTCGATCCCGACGGGATCTACGCCCGATGAGTCATGTGTTCGCACGGGGTGCCGATCTTCCCCGGGCGGTTGCCGCCACAGGATGCTGGATCACCGATGACGGCGGACGCAGCTACCTGGATGCCGCCGGCGGGGCGATCGTCAATGGAATCGGGCACGGCCGCCGGGAGGTGATCGAGGCGATCTCCGCCCAGCTTGCCACCGTCGACTATGTCCACCCGACCGCCTTCTCCAGCGCGGTTGGTGAGGAATACGCCAACGAGTTGGCGAGGGTGGTCCCGGTCGACGATCCCAGGGTTTATCCGGTCTCGGGGGGGAGCGAGGCGACCGAGACGGCACTCAAGCTGGCCAGGGCCTACCACCTGTCGAGAGGTGAGCCCTCCCGCACCGTCGTCATCGGCCGCCTCGGGTCCTACCACGGCAACACCCTCGGGGCCCTCGACATCTCGGGACGTCA
>DAIOGO010000070.1:3500-13357 GCA_036745195.1 Actinomycetota bacterium
CTGGTTCGGGATCGACCATTGGGGGGTGCGGCCGGACGTGATGGTCTGCGCCAAGGGCGCCTCCTCCGGGTACTGGCCGCTTGGCCTGTGTATCGCCCGCGCCGGGGTGGCCGAGACCGCTATGGGTTTCTTCACCCATGGGTTCACCTACTCCCATCACCCGGCCGGGGCGGCGGCCGGGCTGGCGGTGTTGCGAATCCTGCGTGACGAAGGCCTGGTGGAGCGCTCGGCCACCACCGGACGGCGGCTGCTGGATGCCCTGGCCACCATCGAATCCCCCCTGATCGGGGATGTGCGCGGGCTCGGGATGATGCTCGGTGTCGAGTTCGTGGAGGATGTCGCCGAGCGACGACCCTTTCCCCGGACGGCGCGACTGGCAGAGCGGGTCCGGGCCGCCACTTTTGCCGCCGGGCTCCTCACCTATCCGGTGACCGGGTGCGCCGATGGGATCGAAGGCGATGGCCTGATGATGGGGCCTCCGCTGGTCCTGAGCGAGTCCGAGTGCGACCAGTTGATCTCCCGACTGGGGACGGCCCTCACTCGAGTGTGACGCAGCTCAGCGGACCCGGTGTCCCAACATCCCGGCCGGAGGCCAGTAGTCGTCCTTCTGATACGCCGCCTTCTCGAACGGGTTGAGGTAATAGGACGAGGTCATGATCAGCTCGGTGAGCTTGGCGTCGTCACCGGTCAGCTTCCACCACACCGCCCGGGCGAGCCCGCCCGCCATGAATGTCGAGTACATCAGTGGGAACAGAGGGCCCCAGCGGCGGGCCTGTTCGACGTGGTGATGTTCGTGACGGGCGACGAGTTGCTCACGGCGGGCCCGGCGCGGGTCGCCCGGTTCCAGAGGTTGGCGGTCGAAGGCATTGATGACCACCGGACCGATCGAGGTCGCAAACCCCCGTCGCGCCCTCCACCCCCCGCCGAAGACGATCCGGTTCTGGCGGCGGGACAACGTCACCAGGTAGTTGCGGTCGCGGCGCAGCCGTTGGAGGCCCATCACCGCCAGGCCGGATCCGGTGGTGGGGAGCGCCCAGGTGGAATCTCGCAGCCAGGCCCACCAGCCGGAGCGGGAGCCGAGGTCGTAGATCCCCTTCCACCCGCACACACACCCGTTCAGCCCGGCCACCGCCGCCCCGATCGGGGCGAGGCCGACCGGGAGCGTGGCGATTCCACCCACCACCGCCGACAGGGCGCCGAGCCCGAGAGCCTCCGTGAGCCGACCGACCGGCTCCGGGCGATCGGTCACAGGGCACCGGCCTGGAGCAACGAGGCGACATCCATGGCTCCGGCCACGGAGATGTGGAGGAGGGCACCCAACCAGATGGAGCGGGTGCGGAGGCTGAGCGCCCCGAGGGCCAGACCGGCCAGGATGGCGGCCGTCGCCTCCAGTGGGGGCTTGCCGAAATGGATCATGGTGTAGGGGACCATCATCACCCCGATCGAGGCAAAACCCAGATGGGGGCGGAGCCCGTGGATCATGAAACCCCGGAAGAAGAACTCGAGGGACAGGAACTGGACGGCGTACACCACCCACCACGTTCCCAGCCTCCAGGTGACGCCATCGGTGAGGGCGGGCCGGTAGAACGGGTAGACCGACTGGAAGTGGTCGGTGAACGACACCAGCGTCACCAGCGGCAGCATGATGGCCAGCATCGCCGCGTACAGCCGCCAGTGGCCGCCCAGCCGCCGGACTGCGAGCCCGAAGCCGGCCAGCGGCCGGCGAAGGACGAACCGGATCACGGCCACGGCCGGCAGGACGTACCAGAAGAGGTTCATCGCCCCCCACCACACCAGCCGGGTCAGCTCCACGTCGCCGATGGCGACGTTCGCAGTCCACCACTGGGGTGGGGCGGTCTTGGTGAAGTGGAGCCCGGTCAGGCTGATCGCTGCCACGGTGAGGATCCCGGTGGTGGAGTGGGCGTGTTCGGCGGCCGGGTCGGCGGGATGGTCGGCGACCGAGTCGGTGACGAACTCGCTCCAGAGACCGAACAGGCGTCCCCTCGTCGCTTCGATCACAGCCATGGGCGACCGAGGCTACCCGACCCCGGCCCGGATCGGGCGCCGGGCTTCAGGCGCGGATCCTGGCGTTCTCCGGGTCGTACATCGGGCGGATCGAGGCCAGCGCCGGGTGGCGGCTGCCGGCGATGTCCACCTCCCACTCTCCGCTGTCGAGATAACCCTGGGTGACCGGCTCGTCTGCCTCGACCATCGCCAGACCGACCGCCCCCCCGAGGGTGTGGCCGTAGCTGGCGGCGCGCACGTACCCGAGCGCTCTGCCGTTGCGGTGTACCACCTCGGCATGGAACATGAGTGGTTCGGGGTCCACCACCCGGATCTGGACCAGCCTCCGGGTGAGCGGTCCGAGTGACCGCTTGTGGACTACGGCCTCCCGCCCGATGAATCCGCCCGGTTTGTCGATCGCCACCGCAAACCCCAAACCCGCCTCGAGGACGTCGTCGGTGTTGTCGATGTCGTGCCCGTAGTCCCGGTACCCCTTCTCCATCCGCAGGCTGGACAGGGCCTTGAGCCCGGCCGGCCGCAACCCGAATTCGCCTCCGGCCGCCATGATCCGATCGAACACCGGTACGGCCTGCTCGGCCGGCACGAACAGTTCGTACCCCAACTCCCCGAGATAGGTGATCCGCACGCATAGGACACGGGCAAACCCGATGTCGATCTCCCGGGCCGTTCTGAAGGGAAAGCCCTGGTTGGAGAGGTCGGCCGAGGTGAGGCTCTGGAGCAGCGAGCGCGAGTTGGGTCCCTGCAGGTTGATCTGGGCGAGTCCCGATGTGGCGTGGAACACGTGGGCGTGGTGTCCCTCGAAATGGCGGCGCATCAGGGTTTCGACATGTCGATGAGCGGTGTCGGTGGCCACCACCAGGAAGTCGTCGTCGGCGAGTTTGGTGACGGTGAGATCGGCCTCCAGCCGGCCGGCATCGTTGAGCCACTGCGTGTAGGTGATCATCCCCGCCGCCTCGTCGACGGCGTTGGCGGACAACTCGTCGAGCAGGCGCCCTGCCTCCCGGCCCTGGACGCGGAACTTCGACATGAACGACATGTCCATGACCACGACCGACTGGCGGGCGGCATGGTGCTCCGCCTGCCACCTGTCCCAGAAGCCCGGTCGCTTCCAGGTGAGGGGACCGGGATCCGGGACCACCCCCGGTCCGGCAAACCAGTCCGCCCCTTCCCATCCGCTGACGTCGCGGAAGAACGCTCCCTCCGCCGCCAATCGACTGTGGACCGGGCTGAGCTTGGCGTTGCGGGCGGTCTGCATCGAACGATTCGGATAGTGGGCCTGATAGACCATCCCCAGCGACTCCACCGTGCGGGTGGCCCGGTATTCGGGGTTGATCTGGTAGCGGTGGCTGCGATCCACGTTCATCCCGGTGATGTCGATGTCGGGTGACCCTTCGACGATCCAATGGGCCACGGCCCGCCCGATCCCCCCACCGGTCAGGATCCCGATCGAGTTCAGACCGGCCGCCACGAAGTAGTTCTTCAGCTCTGGCGCCTCACCCACCAGCGGAGCGAGGTCGGGGGTGAAGCTCTCGGGGCCGCAGAAGAAGGTGCGGATGCCGCTCTCGGCGGCCCGGGGGACCCGGCTCATCGCCCGCTCGACGTAGGGCCCCATCCGGTCCCAGTCGGGTGGCAGCGACAGGAAGGAGGCGTCGTCGGGGATCCGGGCGACGTTCCAGGGAGCGCAGACGGCCTCGAACAGGCCGATCATCAACCCGCCTCCCTCCTCCCGGTAGTAGCCGTAATTGGCGGGGTCCTCGATCACCGGCCACGACCGGTCGATCCCGGGAATCTCCTCGGTGATCAGGTAGTAGTGCTCGGCCGCCTGGAGCGGGATCGCCACTCCCGATCGTTCGCCGAGTTGTCGGGCCCACATCCCGGCGCAGTTGACGACGTATTCGCACTCGATGGAGCCCCGGTCGGTCACCACCCCGGTCACCCTCCCGTTGGCGGAGGTCACCTCGCGCACCGCCACTCCTTGCAGGATGGTGGCACCCAACTGGCGGGCTCCCTTGGCGAGAGACATGGTGGCGTCGGCCGGGTTGACCCGCCCGTCGCCCCTGACGTAGAACCCGGCCAGCACGTCGTCGGTGCGGGCGAGCGGGAAGAGACCGGCCACCTCGCCGGCGGAGATCTCCTCGACGTCCACCCCGCACAACCGGTTGAAGGCGGCCACTCGCCGGTATTCCTCCAGACGATCCGGCTCGGTGGCCAATTCGATGAAACCCACCGGGCTGAACCCGGTGGCCAGTCCCGTCTCGGCCTCGAGACGGCCGAACAGGTCGCGGGTGTAGAGGCGCATCCGGGTGGAGGTCTCGCTGCTAGAGCCGAAGGTGACCATGAGCCCGGCGGCATGCCAGGTGGTGCCGGAGGTCAACCGGTCCCGTTCGACGAGGACGATATCGCTCCACCCCAGGTGGGCCAGGTGGTAGGCGACCGAGCATCCGATCACCCCGCCCCCGATGATCACGACGCGGGCTCGATCGGGTTGCTGCGGATCGGTCATTACTCTCCCGGTGTTGGCCCGGCGCACGATACCGGGCGGGGATCAGCGCCTCGCCGTCGGGCGCCGGCTCAGGCCGGGTTCAGCAGGAGACAGGCTGCCTGGTGGTGTTCCCCCACCGTCACCAGTCCGGGATCGTTGGTCAGACAGCGGTCCTCGACCACCGGGCAGCGGGGGTGGAACCGGCAGCCGGTGGGAATCCGGGACGGATCGGGCGTCTCGCCGGTGAGGATGATCCGCTCCCGTCTCCGGGAGGGGTGGGGGACGGGTACTACCGACAGCAACGCCCGGGTGTAGGGATGACGGGGTGCTCGTAGCACGTCGAGGGTGGGTCCCATTTCCACCACCCGCCCCAGGTACATCACCGCCACCCGGTCGGCATAGGCGGCAACCGTAGAGAGGTCGTGGGTGATCATGAGCACTGCGATTGACTTCTCGTGCGCCAAGCGGGCCAACAGGTTGAGGACCTCGGCCCGAATCGACACGTCGAGCATCGAGACCGGCTCGTCGGCGATCAGAACGGCCGGTTCTAGCACCAGGGCGGCGGCGATCACCACCCGCTGGCGCATGCCACCGGACAGCTCGTGGGGGCGCATGCCCAGATACCGCTCGGCCGGGCGAAGACCGGAGTACTCCAGCGCCTCGACCACTCGTTCTCGCTCGTGGCCTCGGTCCCGGGTGGCGGTGTGGACGCGGAGGGGCTCAGACACGATGTCTTGCACCGTCATGCGCGGATTGAGCGACTCATAGGGGTCCTGGAACACCATCTGGATCCGTCGCCGCGACTGCCGCAACTCTTCCCGATCGAGCGAGGCCAGATCGGTCCCCTCCACCTCGACCACGCCCCGGGTCGGGGGGAGCAACCCCATCACCAGGTTGGCCGTTGTCGTCTTGCCGCAACCCGACTCACCCACCAGCGCCAGCACCTCTCCCGGATGGACTTCGAGCGAGATCCCATCCACCGCCGTGACCTGGGCCACCTGCCGCCGCAGCACCGAGTCGAGGATCGACCGCGATCGAGCGAAGGTCCGGGTCACGTCGGTCAGGTTCACGACCGGTTCAGACACGGGCCGGCTCCTCGAGCAAGAAACAGGACGCCTCTCTCCGGCGGCCGAGCACGGTCATCGGTGGTGTCTCCCGATGACAGCGGGCCATCGCCTCGGGACAGCGAGGGGCGAACCGGCAACCGGGGGGGAGCTCATCCAACCGGGGAGGTGATCCGGGGATCGAGATGAGGCTGCGGCCGGGCTGTTCCATGTCCGGGATCGCCTCGAGCAGGAGCCGGGTATAGGGGTGGGCCGGATGGGAGTAGACCTCCTCGACGGTGCCCTGTTCGGCCACCCTGCCGCCGTACATCACCACCACCCGGTCGCACGACTCTGCCACCACGGCCAGGTCGTGGGTGATGAGAACCATCGCCATCCCCAGCTGTTGGCGGATGTCCACCAGCAGATCCATCACCTGCGCCTGGATCATGACGTCGAGGGCGGTGGTGGGCTCGTCCGCCACGATCACTTCGGGATCACAGGCCAGGGCGAGGGCGATCATCGCTCGTTGCCGCATCCCCCCCGAGAACTGGTGGGGGAACTCGGTTGCCCGGTCGGCTCCGATCCCCACCAATTCCAGCAACTCCCGTGCCCGGCGCATGGCCTCCGCCTTGGTTCGTTCCGGGAAGTGGGTCCGAATCGCCTCTCCGATCTGGTCGCCCACCGATCGCACCGGGTTGAGGGCGTTCATCGCTCCCTGGAACACCATCGCCAGCCGGGTCCAACGAGCCTGTCGCAGCCGGTCCTCGGGGAGGGTGGCGAGGTCGAGCCCATCGAACTCGACCTCGCCGGAAGGGATCGCCCCACCCGGCGGGAGGAGGCGGAGGGCGGCGAGCATGGTGGTCGTCTTGCCGCAGCCCGATTCGCCCACCAATCCGACCGACTCACCTTTGGCGACCTCGAAGCTGACGTCTTCCACCGCAGTGA
The DNA here is from genome assembly GCA_036745195.1 of Actinomycetota bacterium. Taxonomy (GTDB): domain Bacteria; phylum Actinomycetota; class Acidimicrobiia; order Spongiisociales; family ZC4RG35; genus JBFHRE01. The sequence continues at coordinate 9,999 of DAIOGO010000070.1, forward strand.
GCGGGCCGTGGTCGCCCTCGAAGGTGACCACCAGGTGGCGGATGGCCAGGGCAATGTCGGGGGCGGAGGGCCGGGGGGAATCGGTCCGGGTGCGGAGATGGCGCTCCGGTTCGAGATGATGGCGACCGACCCGGGGGTTGAACATGTCCTCCAGAGCATTGCCGACCAGCGTGGTGCCGAGCACCACCCAGACGATGGCGAGTCCCGGCGGGATCAGCGCCCACCAGGCTCCGGCCGACACCGCCCCCCGACTGAAGGCGAAGTTCAGCATCTGACCCCACGAGATCTTGGTCGGGTCACCCAGGCCGATGAAGGCCAGGGTCGACTCCGAGAGGATGGCGAGGGAGATCACGAGGACGGTGTTGGCCAGCATCAGGGGAAGCACCTGGGGCAGCACGTGGCGCATCAGGATGGTGAGATCGCCCGCTCCCACCGCTCGCGCCCGTTCCACGAACTTCCGTTCCCGGATCGTCAGGGTCTGGCTTCGCACCAACCGGGCGGTGGTGGTCCAGCCGAGGGCACCGATGACGAGGATGATGTTGCGCAGGCTCTGTCCGATGATGGCGACGATGACGATCTGCAGGGCCAGGTCGGGGACGACCAGGAAGAAGTCGGTGATCCGCATCAGCCCATTCCCCAGCCGCCCGCCCCGGTATCCGGCCACCAACCCGACCGTTCCGCCGATGAGCAGGGCGATGGCGGCCGCCGAGAAACCGACCAGTAGCGAAACCCGGGCGCCGTAGATCAGCGAGGAGAGCACGTCTTTGCCGGCGTCGTCGGTGCCGAGCAGTCGGGCGCCGTCCGGCGGGGCGTAGATGTCGTCGATGGAGACCCGCACCGAGGCATAGGGGTCGGTGGGGGCGAGCAGCGGGGCGGCCAGCGCCACCAGCAGCGAGAAGCCGAGCATCAGCACACCGACCCGGCCCAGTCGGTGATCCCACAGTCGCCGGTACCAGCTCATCTCACACCTCCGTGACACGGGGGTCGAGACGCAGGTACACCAGTTCTGCGATGAGGTTGGCGCCGATCACCGAGATCGCCAGGAGGAGGAAGGCGCCCTGGAGCACGGGGAAGTCCCTGGTCGACACGGCGTCGACTGTGAGCTTGCCCAGTCCCGGCCAGGAGTAGACGGTTTCCACCTGGATGGCGCCCGACACGGTGAAACCCAGGTTGAGGGCGATGAGGGTGACGATCGGGAGCATGGCGTTGCGGAATCCATGGCGGCGGACGATGGCGCCGGGTGACAGCCCCTTGGCCTTGGCAGTGAGGATGTAGTCCTCGCTGAAGACCTCGACCACCGAACTGCGCATGATGAGGAGGTATTCGCCGAGTAGCACCAGGGCGAATGTGAGGGTGGGAAGGAAGAGATGGTGGACGATGTCGCCGATCTGATCCCAGATCGAGGTGTACTCGGCTCCGATCGTGACCCGCCCGGCGGTGGGAAAGCCGAACCAGCGAGAACCGAAGAACAGGAGCAGGATCCCCAGGAAGAACGTCGGCAGCGACCACGTCACAAGGCCGAACGTCAGCGCCCCCACATCGAGTTTGGTGCCTCTCTTCCAGGCCGCCACCAGACCAAGCGCCACCCCGGCGGCGATGGCGATGAGTTGGGCGGGCAACACCAGCCACACGGTGTTGACCAGTGCCTTGCCTACCAGTTCGCCGACGGTGCGGTTCTTGAAGGCGTAGGACTCGCCCAAATCGCCCGCCGCCATCGAGCCCACATACCGGAAGTACTGGCTGTCGTACCAGGGGCCCTCGTCCAGATTGATGAGCACCGGCTTGTCGAGGCCAAAGCGAACCCGGGCCGCTTCGACCGCCTCGGCGCTGAGACGCGGGTCTTTCACTCCGGCCTTGGCGGGGTCGCCGGGCAGGACCCGGAACAGGAAGAAGTTGAAGGTGAGCACCACCATGACGGTGACCAGCGCCCACCCGATCTTCTTGGCCAGGAGGCGGGACCGGCTCATTGCGGCCCCGCCTCGCGGTCGATCGTCATGTCATCCCGCCGGCCGGAGCACCGTCAGGGTGCTCGGGTCTTCGAGCGAGAGGATGGTCTGGCCCACTTGCCAGCCGGCGAAGGTGTCGGTGCGGTAGGCCTGGATACGCGGGTAGTACCAGGGGATGATGTAGGGCACGTCCTCGAGGGCGATCCGGGAGATCTCGACGATCAGCTCACGCCGCTTGGCTGGATCGAGTTCGATCTGCTGTTGGGCGTACAACTCGTCGACGGTCGGGTTGCAGTACCCGGTCTCCGAGAATCCGGAGCTGATCTCCGAGCAGAGCAGCACACCGAGCAGCGACTCCGGGTCGGGGTCGGAGGTCCACGACCACAACATCACATCGAAGTCGAAGCTGGGACAGCAGACAGAGGTGAGTGTGTCGGAGTCGAGCCCGGCGATCTCGACCTTCACCCCGATCTCGTTCCACCACCCCGACAGCATGTCGCTCACCCGGGGGTGCTCGTCGTTGTCGGTGGGGTAGTTGAGCCGGAACGTCAGGTCGCCGGTCGGCCCGCACTCGGCTCCGGCCGGGCATTCCCGGATCCCGTCATCGTCGCTGTCGGCGTACCCGGCGGCATCGAGGATGCCGTTGGCGTTGGCGATGTCGAATACGTAGTCGGCGGCCTCCAGTTCGGCCGGATACCAGTCACCCAGGCTGTTGGTCACCAGACCCAACCCGGGATCTGCCGTCCCCAGCAGGACGACGTCGATCAGTTGCTGCTTGTCGGTGGCGGTGGCCAGCGCCTGGCGGACGTTGACGTCGCGCAAGGCCGGGTGGCCCGAGCAGATGCCCCCCTCCTCCTCGGTGGGGCAATTCTCGGGTTCGACGACGTTGAAGAAGATGTCGGCGAGTCGCCCGCCGAAGTAGTTGCCGTCGGCCACCTCGACGTTGTCGGCGCCTTGCAGATTGGCGATGGCCGTGGCCGGGAACTCGGTGATCATGTCGACGTCGCCGTTGATGAGGGCCTGCACCCGACCATCCGGGTTGTCGAACGTCTGGAAGATCACCTCGTCCACCGTAGGGACCGTGCCCCAGTAGCCGGGATTGGGCGAGAGCCGGACGAACTCGCTTTGGGAGATCTCCGTCAGGGTGAAGGGACCTGAGCCGATCATGTCGTCGTTCGTGAAGGCGGTGGGGTCGTCCACCGTCTCCCAGATGTGTTTCGGGAGCACGTACATGGCCACCATGCGGTACTCGAAGTTGGGCAGCGGGTCGGCGGTGGTGAGGGTGACGGTGGTGGCGTCGGGCGCCTCGACCGCCACGAACGGTGTTACGTACGAGGGAAGCAGCGGGAAGGCCTCGGTGTCCTTGTACAGGTTGATGCTGTACGCCACGTCCTCGGCGGTGAGCGGTGTCCC
>DAIOGO010000071.1:0-9406 GCA_036745195.1 Actinomycetota bacterium
CGACGTTGGGGGGAGTACCCCGAAGGGGGGAGGGGGGCACGGTCCGACTGTGCTGTGACGCGTCCCGAGGCGCCGGCTACCGAACCGAGAGCCGATCGCCAAGAGCCGGTCAGCAGCCATCAGGCATCGGCCTCCAGGCAACCAGACGGACGTCCGGTGAGGGTTGGACGGTTTCCGTTTCTCCCCCCAGGAGCGAAGCGACGTTGGGGGGAGTACCCCGAAGGGGGGAGGGGGGCACGGCCCGACTGTGCTGTGACGCGTCCCGAGGCGCCGGCTACCGAGCCCGAGAGCCGATCGCCAAGAGCCGGTCAGCAGCCATCAGGCATCAGCCATCAGCAGGCAGCCGACAGCCGGCCGAAAGCCGACAGCCGATTGCCGACAGCCTGTCCTATTACACGACACTTGCGTAACTCTGTAATTCTCATTACAGTGCTCTTCATGAATGAACATGACTCGATCGTCGCCTGGTTCAAGGGAGAAATCCCCAATCATTGGTTCGGTGCCCCCGCAGAGATCTCGATCGACCGTGACGAGATTCTCGTGATCGGGACGTTGCCCTCCCCCGGCTTCGAGGACACCGACACACCGGAGATGCGTCAGGAGGCGTGCGAAGCCAGACTCGCGGGCTTCCGGGAGGACTCTCGGGCCGAACGGATGGCGATCGCCCGACGGGCGGAGAAACGCTTCCAGCGCAAGGTGTCGTGGGGTGCCCGTTGCGAGGGCGAAGAGCAGGTGTTCACGACCCTGGCGAGCCCGGCCATGACCCGGTTGCGGATGTCGGAACGCAAGGTGCTCGACACCCTCGTCGATGTCGGTGTCGCCCGCTCGCGGAGTGAGGCCCTCGCCTGGTGTGTGAAACTGGTCGGCCAGCACCAGGAGTCCTGGCTGGCGGAACTGCGCGACGCCCTCGAACAGGTGGAGGCGATCCGGGCGCGGGGACCCGCCTGAGCGAGTCCGTACGTTATTCCTCTTCGAGCGAGAGAATCGTCCGGACCACCGCGTCGGTGAGAAGCGGACGCGCTACGACCAGACGATCTCCGTGGATGACGACCACCCCGGCCTCGATCAGTCGTTGACCGCCGGGTGAACCGACCAGGCGCTCACCGCCCGGCCCCAGCCGGACACCGGCCGCCCGTCTCGTGCCGAGCATGAGACGCTCCAACTCGGCGGCCCAGCCCTCGACGATGTCGGAGCCCTGGACGGCTCCGATACCCGACTCGACCCGCTCCAGATAGGTGTCGAGCCGGCGCACGTTGCGGGTGCGGACGCCGTCACGAAACCCGTGGGCACCCAGCCCGATTGCCAGATACTCGCCCATCCCCCATACCGAGAGGTTGTAGCGACAGGCATGACCGGGCCGGGCGTGGTTGGAGACCTCGTATCGGATCAACCCGGCCTCGTGAGCCATCTCGGCTGCCAGTTCCCACTTGTCGGCTTGATCGTCCGGATCGGGAGCCGCTGCCCCCGCCCGCACGGCCCGGCCGAGGGCAGTGGGTGGCTCGACCGTGAGGGCGTAGGTGGACAGGTGATCGATGCCCGACTCGAGCGTGCCTGCCACGGTCCCCGACCAGCTCTCGATCGACTCGCCCGGGGTCCCGAAGATGAGGTCGACGCTCACCGAGCGCATCCCCGCCCGGCGCAGGGTGGAGACGGAAGCCAGCGCCTGCTCGGGCGAGTGGCGCCGGCCGAGCCGCTGCAGGACTTCCCGGTCGAGCGATTGAACCCCGAGTGAGACTCGGTCGACTCCGCCCTCGACCAGCGACGCCGCCCACTCCGGGGTGATGTCCTCGGGGTTCGCCTCGAGGCTGATCTCGACTCCCGGTTCGAGACCGAACCGCCGGCGCAGGCGCTCGATGATGGCGACGATCGAGGCGGGTGCAAACTTGGAGGGTGTTCCCCCGCCGAAGAATACGGCGTCCAGACCGGGGCAGGGAGGTTGGTGGTCGATCTCCGATAGGAGCGCCCCCAGGTACCGGCCGATCGTGTCATCACGGCCCTCGACGACGGCGAAATCGCAGTAAGGGCAAACCCGGTCACAGAACGGGATGTGCACGTACGCCGACTTCCAGGCCCCGGCCGACTCGGCCAGTTCGACCGAGTCGGGGCGCTCGATCATCGGGGACGACGGCGAATCAGTCATCCACCTTGAGCGCCGCCACGAACGCCTCGGGCGGGACCTCGACCGAGCCGACCAGCTTCATGCGCTTCTTGCCTTCCTTCTGCTTCTCCAGCAGCTTCTTCTTGCGGGTGATATCGCCCCCGTAACATTTGGCGAGGACGTCCTTGCGCCGGGCCCGCACCGTCTCCCGGGCGATGATCCGGGCGCCGATCGCGGCCTGGATCGGGACGTCGAAGAGTTGGCGCGGGATCAACTCCCGCAGCTTCTCGACGAGCTTCTTGCCGTACTCGTATGCCTTGTCACGGTGAACGACGGCGCTGAAGGCGTCGACGGGAACGGCGTTGAGGAGGATGTCGACCTTGACGAGATCGGACTTCCGATATCCCGAGACCTCGTAGTCGAGGGAGCCATACCCTCGAGTCCTCGACTTGAGATTGTCGAAGAAACCGAACACGACCTCGGCCAGGGGGATCTGGTAGATCAGCTCCACCCGTTCCGGGGACAGATAGGTCATGTTCACCATCTCACCGCGGGCGTTGGTGACCAGTTCCATGATGGAACCGATGTACTCGGACGGTGCGATGATCATCACCCGTAGGAACGGCTCCTGGACTTCGGCCAGATCACCGGGATTGGGGAGATCCTGCGGAGAGTGGATCTCGACCATCGATCCGTCGGGGAGAACCACTCGATAGGCCACCGAAGGGGCGGTCGCCACCAGATCGAGGTTGTACTCGCGCTCGAGACGCTCGCGAACGATCTCCATGTGGAGGAGTCCGAGGAACCCGCAGCGGAACCCGAAACCGAGCGCCCGCGAACTCTCGGGCTCGTACTGGAGCGAGGCGTCGTTGAGACGGAGCTTGTCGAGTGCCTCGCGGAGTCGTTCGAAGTCGTCGCCATCGGTGGGGAACAACCCGGAGAAGACCATCGGCTTGGGTTCGTCGTATCCGGGCAGCGGCACCGTGGCGGGATGGGAGGCGGAGGTGATGGTGTCGCCAACCTTGATCCGGTCGATCTCCTTGACACCGGTGATGAGGTAGCCCACCTCGCCCGGGCCCATCACCGAAACCGGGACCGCCCGCGGTGTGAGAAAGCCGACCTCGTTGGCGTTGTGCTCCTCCCCGGTCGCCATGAAGCGGAGCCGTTCCCCCGCCGACATCCGGCCGTCTTTCACCCGGACGTAACACACGACTCCCCGATAGGCGTCGAAGTAGGAGTCGAAGACGAGGGCCCGCAGGGGGGCGTTCGGATCACCCTGGGGGGGTGGAACGTCCCTGATGAGTCGGGCAAACAGGGCCTCGACCCCTTCGCCGGTCTTGGCCGACAGTCGCAGCACTTCGTCGGGATCCCCGCCGAGGATCCCCACCAACTCGCCCGCCACCCGCTCCGGCTCGGCCGCAGGGAGATCGATCTTGTTGAGGGCCGGGATGACCTCGAGCCCGGCTTCGATCGCCATGTAGGCGTTGGCCAGCGTCTGGGCCTGGACCCCCTGGGCGGCGTCGGCCAGCAGCAGCGCCCCCTCACAGGCCGCCAGTGATCGGGAGACCTCGTAGGAGAAGTCGACGTGACCGGGGGTGTCGATCAGGTTCAGGGCGTACTCGGCCCCGTCGGCGGTCCGGTACTTGAGCCGGACGTTGTTGGCCTTGATGGTGATGCCCCGTTCCCGCTCGATGTCCATGGTGTCGAGCACCTGTTCGCGCATGTCGCGCTCGCTGATGGCGCCGGTGCGCTCCAGGAGCCGATCGGCCAGCGTCGATTTCCCGTGATCGATGTGGGCGATGATGCTGAAGTTGCGAATGCGCGAGGGATCGGTCACGGACACCAAGGGTCGGGGGACCCGGGGATTGTACCGGGCCTGGCCCGGCTGCTAGATTTCGCACATCCAGACGCCGGGTTTCTCGGACGCGTCAGGACCGATCGGCATCTTTGGGGCCGTTCGAGTGGAACGGTTTCTCGACAGCAGGTGCATCAATGGCCAACATCAAGTCTCAGATCAAGCGCAACCGGCAGAACGAAGTGCGCCACGAGCGCAACAAAGCCGTTCGCTCGGAGCTCAAGACCCGGATCAAGAGGACGGTTGCCGCCGTCGAGGCCGGCGAGAAGGAGAGCGCCGAAGAGCTCTACCGCGTCGCCCAGAAGCGGATCGACATGGCCGCCACCCGGGGAATCCTCTCCAAGAAGACCGCCGCCCGTCGCAAGAGCCGGCTCGCCAAGAAGCTCGGCTGACATCGGCCGGCCCGGTCCAGCGGTGCCCGCCCGCCCGTGAACCGAGACACGTTCGACCGCGCCGCCGACCTGGAGAGGGCGATCGCCGCCGCCACCGGAACCCATCAGGTCGCTGTCGTCCTCGGAAGCGGCTTCGGGGCCTTTCGGGAGATCACCGAGGGAACCGTCATCCCCTATTCCGATCTTCCCGGTATGCCATTGCCTGCCGCAGTCGGGCACACCGGAGAGATGGTGTCGACGTCGGTCGGTGGGAAACCGACCCTCTTGTTCTCGGGTCGAGCCCATGCCTACGAAGGTCATCCGATCGATCAGGTGGTGATGGCGGTGCGGGCAGCGGTGCTCAACGGCTGCCGCTCGATCGTGCTGACCAACGCCGCCGGAGGCTGCGGAGCCGGCCAGAGCCCCGGTGACCTGGTCTTGATCACCGACCATCTCAACCTGGCCGGGCTCAATCCGCTGGTGGGGCCCAACGACGACCGGCTGGGGCCGCGATTCCCCGACATGAGCGAGGTCTACTCGCTTCGGATGAGGACCATCGCCCGGCAGGTGGCCGCCGAACTCGACCTTCCGGTGAGCGACGGTGTCTATGCCTGGTTCCTCGGACCCATGTACGAGACACCGGCCGAAGTCCGAATGGCCTCTGCCCTTGGAGCCCACTTGGTGGGCATGTCGACGGTTCCCGAGGCGATCGCCGCCCATCACATGGGGGCCGAGGTGTTGGCGATCTCCCTCGTCACCAACCTGGCAGCCGGCATCTCCCCGACGCCGCTGTCCTCGGACGAGGTCATGGCGACGGCCGCCGCCACCTCTGCCCGCTTCGTGCCGTTCCTGGGCCAAGTGCTCGCCCGGATCTGATCAGCGCCCCGACAGCCAGCGGCACATGGCGACGGTCAGTCTCTCCATGGTGACCCGATGCATCTCCTCGGGAGCCGACTTGAGAATCCGATCGGCTCTCGACAGGGCCTCCACCGCCCGGCGCAGTGACGAGTCCTTGAGACGCCCGCGTTGTTTCCAGGCGCGTCCCACCCACTTGTCGTCCTTGCGGGCTCCCGCGATCGACCTGAGGTCCTCCTCGTCGGAGGCGACCAGTGCAAAGGATCGACGGCGGACCTCGGCTTCGAGGGCCCCGAGGATCACCAGGGCAGGTTGATGGGTGAGAAGATCCCCCAGCCGGCGCAGCGCCTCGGCGGTGTCACCCTTGGCGACGGCATCGGTGTAGTGGAAGATCGGCTCGTTGGGTCGATTCCGAAAGCGGTCGATGACATCCGCCGCCCGGATCTTGCCGGGTGACTCTGCCAACTGATCGAGCACCTGACCCAGCGAGGCCACATCGGCCCCGAACCTCTGGATGAGGGCGGCGGCGGCGTCCCCGTCGATGGAGAGACCCCGTTCGGCGATCTCGTCGTGGAGCCAGCGGGAAGCATTGCTCTCCCACATCTTGGTGACCGACCGGACCTGCCCCTCTGCCTTGACCCACTTCGCCAGCGTCGCCGGGAGCGCTCCTTCCGACACCAGGGCAACCGCCACCGAGTCGGGGTCGGACGCCCCCAGCAGGGCAACGATCACTTCGGCCTCTGCCACTCGCAACCGCTGCGCATCCACCAATTCGAGTGCCTGTCTGACCCCGAAGAGGGAGGCCGACTGGAGGATCGGGATCAGGGGCTCCAGCTCCCCCCTCATCGCCGACTCGGTTTCCTCGCCAGTACCGCGGGCCGGAACGTCGATGCGCACGATGTCCTCGTCCTCGATTTCGTAGTCATCGAAAAAGGACCTCGCCATCTCCAGCATCTGGCTCCGCTCCCCCGGACCCGCCCCGGCCGGGCCTGAAACGTGAAGGACGGGAGCCGGCATGGTGCGACGGTACTACCGCTTCACGGCCCGACCAGCAGGGCTCCCGAGAACTCGACGGTGCCGTCGGGCAGAGTGAGAGTCACCCGCCGCCGCCTGGTTTCGCCGGCATCGACTTGCCCGAGGTCAACCGGGATTCGCACTCCCGCTACATCGAGTTCGACGGAGCCGCGCCAGTCGACCTCGGTGGCGTTGCGAATCGGAATCGTGACCTCCACCTGTCCAGGGCCGACCACCGAGGCAGCGAGGTCTACCTGCAAACCCGTGCAGAGCAAGCCGGACCCACCCGGAGCCAGTTCCTGGGTAGCCGTGATGACCGCTTGTCCGTCGATCAGGAAGACCTGAAAGGGGGCCGCCACCTGCTCGCGACAGGTGAGCACGTGGGTCAGTCCGCGTAACGACGACAGACCCACCGGAATGAGGAACACTCCGAGCAGCAGAACCCTGGCGATGAGCAGACGGAATCCGGCGGGCATCACCGCGAGTCTGTCCACTTGGCTCGGTGGTGTCAACGTACACTGCATCGCCGATGGCGGACCCCCGAGACAGCCGCGCCCGCAACCTGCTCCTGCTCAGCGGGTTGATTCTGCTCGGCCTCGTCGTCCTGAGCATGGCCTATCGCGGCGTCGATCCCGTCGAGGTGGTGGCCACCGCCGCCTTCGCCCCCATCTTCGTGGCGATCCTGTTCTTCGGGCTCCGGGGAGGCGTAGGCGTCGCCGCCGCCGCCGCGGTCGGGTACGTCGCTCTACGGTGGCCGGCGATCAGGCTGGTTGGGATGCCGACCCTGTCGGGGTTGTTGGTGAGCCGGATCGTCGGCTTCATGGCCTTCGGTGCCATCGGCGGATGGGCGGCATCCGTGGTGGGTAATTCCCTGACCAAACTCGCCTTGTTCGACGAGATCGACGACGCCACCGGGCTTCACAATGCCCGTTCCCTGCTGGCCGTGCTCGATCGGGAGCGGAGCAGGGCAGGCCGGTATGCCGGCGTCTTCTCGGTGGTGCATGCCTCATTCGCCCGGCCATCCGGCCGGGGTCGGGCAGTCCAATCCGCCCTGAGGGCGCTAGGGAGCCGGCTCGTGTCGAGCGTGCGGATCTCCGATCACCTCTCGCACTTCTCCGATGACCGTTCGCACCTGGTGGTCGTCCTCCCCGAGACCGGGGCCGAAGGAGCGGAGACGGTTCGTTCCGGCCTGATCGCCGCCCTCGAGGAGTGGGGCGCCGTCGCCCTGATGACCGAGGTCATCCGCTTGCCCGGCGCCGAAGAAACCCTGACCGAGCTCGAGCGCATCGCCCGTCAGGCGATGACTGCGCCACCCTCTGTCTGAGGTCGACCCACGGCCCTCACGGGTCGAGATCGAACACCAGGTCGCCGTCCAGGTCGGTGCGATGGATGGTGGCCCCGGCAGCTTCGAGGGTATCGAGCACAGCTTGTGACGGGTGTCCGTAGTCATTGCCGGTCCCGACGCTCACCACCGCCAGCTCACCGGAGTTCCTGGCCAACCAAGACAGATCGGAGGTGTCCGAACCGTGGTGGGGGACCTTGAGGACGTCGGGGGCGATGACACCGAGGTCCTGTTGAGCAATCGCCTCGATGTCACCGGTGAGGAGGAGCCGGCCCGCCGGGGTGACGGCCTGGAGCACGACCGACTGGTCGTTGGTGCCGGCATACCGTCGCTTCGGGGCCAGCACCTCGAGACGCACCGATCCGAGCTGGACCGCCATGCCGGACGCGGGCACCGACGACGGGATCCGCAACCGGTCGATCTCGTCGACGAACCACTCGCCCGACTCCGTCTGGTGGGGGGCGAGCGCCTGCCAGACCGCTCCCACCGGCATTCTTCCCAGCACCGCCTTCAACCCGTCGATGTGGTCCGCATGCGCATGGGTCACGACCAACAAGTCGATCCGGTCGATGTGGTACCGCTGGAGGGCGCGGAACAGGGCGAGCTCATCAGGGCCGCCGTCGATCAACACCACGGCCGTCTCCGTGAGGAGGAGGCTGGCGTCTCCCTGTCCGACATCGAGGAACACCGCCGCCGGCGGTGCCGGCGGCCGGCCCGGGATGACCAGCACGACCACCAGGCCCATCGCCAAGCCGAGCAGCAGCCCGGTTCGGGCCCGAACCGAGCGCACCATGAGCACCAGGCCGGCCGCCGAGACGAGCAGCCCGAGCCAGCCCATTTGCGGCCATCCGACCGCGGTCCGGGCCACACCGAGCACGAGGCCAGCGACGCTCGCACCAAGGCCGATCAGCCAATCCCAACCGGACAAGGCGCCGAGGCCACCCACGGTGGTGGCAATGACGACCAGCGGTGCGGCAATCACATTTGCCAGCGGGGCCAGGACCGGAAGGGCGTCGAAGCGGGCCAGGATGAGCGGACCAACCAGCAGGTGGGCCGACAGCGCCGTGGAGAGCGAGGTGGCAATCCAGGCCGGTTGGAATCGGAACAGACCCGAACCCCCGAGGACGGCGATGGTCGCCGCAACCGAAAGCTGAAAGCCCAGCGACCAGCCAAGCCGTGGAGACACCACCAGCGCCACCACCGCCGCCCACCCGAGCGCCGTCCAGCCATCGAGCATCAGGCCGAGTCGCCGCCCGATCAGCACCACCGCCGCGGTGATCGAGGCCCGCAGCACGGACGGCTCGAAACGGGTGATCGCCGCGAACAATCCCACTCCGAGCACACCCGCCACCACCCGACGCCGGGGGGTCCAGCCGAGCGGTCCCAGCACGACCCACCAGAAGGCGAGGAAGAGAGCCACATTGCTGCCCGAAACGGCGGTGTAGTGGCTCAGCCCGCTTCGCCGCAACGCCTCCTCATCGGAGATGGGGAGCGAAGATGTCTCGCCCACGAGGAAGCCGGCCAGGAGTGCTCGCTCGGCCGACCGGCCCGGGCCCACCGCCGACAGCAGCCGGGAGCGGAGGGCGTTCGCCGCTCGCATCAGAGGGTCGGACGCCATGACCTCGATCGATGCCGCGGTGACGGTGCCGTCGGTCGATCCGTGTCGCGGCGTTTCCGACGACAGCCGGAAACGACCGTCGACCCGCACCCGGTCACCCCACTCGACCGGGGCGGGGTCCTCTGTGAACACCAGGAAGCGGAGACCCTCGACACGCACGGCCACGGACCAGCCATACCGGGTTGGCCGGGAGTCCCCCACAACCCGTCCCTCGACACTGGTCGTTTCCACCGGGGCGGCGGCGACGGCGGCC
>DAIOGO010000071.1:9416-13211 GCA_036745195.1 Actinomycetota bacterium
GCAAGCCAATCGCTAGCCGCCATCGGGCGCCTTAGACCACCAGCAGCAGCAACCCGAATACTGCCGGCCACGGAATCCCGCCCGCCGTCGTTCCTACCGCCACGCCGATCCACACCGCCGCGGCCGCCGTCAGCGCGGTCTTGCCCCGAGGAGACGGCCACCGGATCACGGCGGCCGCAGGTGGGGTCGGAGGGACTCCAGTTTGCGTTCGCCGATCCCCGATACCGACAGCAGGTCCTCGATCGCCTGGAACGGGCCGTGCTCGGTGCGATAGGCCACGATCCGCTCGGCCAGTACGGGACCGACCCCAGGCAATCCCTCCAGTTCGTCGATACCGGCTCGGTTGAGATCGACCAGTCCGTCGCCTGTGGCGCCGGGGGAGTCCCTGGTCACCGCATCGGGGCCGGGGACTTCGACCAGTGATCCATCGACGGCGGCGGCGGCCAGGTTGAGCCCGGCGAGGTTGGCCCCGGGCCGGAAGCCCCCCGCCGCCGCCACTGCGTCGGCGACTCTTGCTCCCTCGGGCAGCGCCACCAGTCCCGGCTTCACCACCCATCCGGAGATATGGACCGTGATCACGGCCGGCTTCGACGACACCGGCCCGGCGGCGAGGATCGGCGGCCGGACAGCGGTGACGCGAGGAACTCCCAACCAGACTCCGGCCGCCACCGCCAGCACCGCCAGCACCCACAACCGGCCGGCACCGGCACGCACGGACCCGCCGGCCGAACCGGCTTCGGGTCGATGATCCATGACCAATCCCCTCCCACCCCGGCGCCCACCGTTCTTCTACCGGAGACCGGCGTCAAAAACCACAGGGTTGTGGTGGCTGGGCGACGAGATACCTTGTTGAGCACCAACCGCTGGGAGGCGTGTGATGGATGCGAACCGCGACGAGGTCGACCAGCTTCGGACCGCCCTGGCCGGGGCCCGGGCCCGGATCGAGGAACTGGCGGCCAATGGTCGGCGGATCATCACCCTCGAACAGCAAATCGGGTTGATCAGGGCCGAACTCGACACCTATCTCGCTGTCGAAGGTGAGGCAACCGCCATCCTCGACGGAGCCAGGGCGCAAGCCGCTCAGATCGTCGAGGGAGCAAGAGCCCACGCCCGCGAAATCGCCGTTCGCGCCGAGGACATCGTGACGTCGGCCGATCGAGACGCCGATCTCCTCCGGGCAGCCGCCCTCGAGGAGGGAGCCAAGCAAGCGGCGGCGTTGCTGGAGGAGGCTCGCCTCAGCGCCCACCAGATCCGCACCGCCGCCCATCGCGAGGCAGCCCGCATCGCCCGGCGGGCCGATGCTCCGATGGTGGACGACTCACCGGCCGACCCCGCGCCGATACTCGAATCGACACCCGAACCTCTATCGATTCCGTCGCCAACACCGGAAGAGGCGGTGGCGCGAGCCGGCGCATCCTTCCGCTCGAGACACGCCTTCGAACTACCCCGCTTGGGCATCGAAGAAAGCGACATCTGGGCCAAGGCGACTCGCAAGCCCTGAGCACGCCCTCCTACCCTGGCGTCATGCCACGGGAAGGGAACAAGATGATGGATGGCGAGCGATTCCGGGTCGCTACCACGGTGAGTCTCGCCGAGGTGGACCCGGCCGGTACGGCGGATTTCTCCGGCGGGAAGGAGAAGGGGAGGGCCGCTCAAGCCAAACTCACCAAGAGGCTGGAGGCGCTCCAGGAACTGCTCTTTGCCAGCGGGACCGAACGTCTCCTCATCGTCCTGCAGGCGATGGACACCGGTGGCAAGGACGGGGTGATCCGGTCGGTGTTCGACGGAGTCAACCCGCAGGGGGTCAAGGTCGCCTCGTTCAAACGACCCACCGACCTCGAACTCGCCCATGACTATCTGTGGCGGGTCCACCCCCGCGTCCCCGCCAAGGGAGAGATCACGATCTTCAACCGGAGCCACTACGAGGACGTGTTGGTGGTGCGGGTCCACAATCTGGTCCCTACTGCGCGGTGGGAACGGCGCTTCCACCAGATCAACGAATTCGAGGAGATGCTGGTCGAGGAGGGCACCACCATCCTCAAGTTCTTCTTGCACATCTCCAGGGACGAGCAGAAGGCGAGGCTCCAGGCCCGCCTGGATGATCCGTCCAAACACTGGAAGTTCTCCCTGGGCGATCTGGCCGAGCGGGAACGTTGGGATGATTACCAGGCCGCCTACGAGGACGTGCTCAACCAGACGTCCTCCCCGCACGCCCCCTGGTACGTGGTCCCGTCGGATCGCAAGTGGTTTCGCGACCTTGTGATCGCCACCGTGCTCGTCGAGACACTCGACAAGATGGGTCTCGAGTACCCCACCCATCCCGACGACCTCTCCGGCGTGGTGATCAGCTGATTTTCTTTTTCGAAACCCGAGATTTCGATTGACAAGCAAACGAAAGCATCCATAAGATCAGCGGTATGGGAGAGACCATCGCCATGCCGGCGGCGATCAGACGGGAGCGGATGCTCAACCTGATCCGAACCACCGAGTTCACCCGGGTCGGCGATCTGTCCTCCCGTTTTGGGATCTCCGAAGTCACCGTCCGCTCGGACCTGGATCACCTGGAGCGACGGGGGCAGGTCCGCCGGGTGCATGGTGGAGCCATCCCCGACTCCCGCCCCACCCGCCAGGAACGCCCGTTCGAAGAGGTCGCCTCTACCGGGGCCGTCGAGAAACAGGCGATCGGCGCCGTGGCGGCCGCCCTGGTGTCGAGCGGTGACACCGTGATCATGGACGTTGGGACCACCACCACCGCCGTGTCCCGAGCCCTGATCGCCCGCCAGGACCTCAGCGATGTGATGATCGTCACCAACGGGCTGAACATCGCTATCGAGTTCGAACCGGCGATGCCGCGGTTTGGTGTGATCGTCACCGGTGGAACCGTCCGCCCTCTCCAGCACTCGCTGGTCGCCCCCTTCGCCGACCTGGTGCTCGACCAACTCAACGCCGACCTCGCCTTCCTGGGATGCAACGGCATCACGGTCGAGGAAGGCATCACCAACATCAACCTCCCCGAGGCCGAGATGAAACGTCAGATGATGCGGGCCGCCCGCCGCACCATCGCCGTGGCCGACGGATCGAAGGTGGGCGAGGTGAGTGTCGCCAGGGTGTGTCACATCGACGAGATCGACCGACTGATCACGGGGCCCAGTGCGCCCCTCGAGATGGTCGGCCGCCTCGAGGCCGCCGGTCTCGAGGTCGAGATCGCCACAAGCTTCCCGGCTCCGCCGGGAGGAACGACGGGAGAATCAAGAAACCGAAAGGAGTCCAACCCGTGACCAAACGATGGACATTGCTCCTCGTAGCGCTCGCCATGACCTTGGCGGCCTGCGGGAGCACCACCGAGACGACCGAGCCGGCCGCAGCCACCACCACCGAGGCTACGACCGCCACCACCACCGCCTCGACAGAACCGATGGAAGACGTAACCCTCCGCTGGATGACTCGCCCCGACAATCCCGAAGAGGCCGCGGTGTACGGATCGATCAGCGACGGACTCGGTCTCGAGGGCATCACCTTGGAATACGAGCCCGGCGACAACGAAGGTTCCAGCTACCAGGACAAGCTCCTCACCGCCCTCTCCGCAGGAACGGCACCGGACGTGTTCTGGATTCCGGGCACCGACGTGGCACGCTTCGTTCAGGAGGGTGCGATCCTCGACCTGCGTGAGTATGCCGCTGCCACCGGGCACAGCGACGCCGACTTCTACCCGGGCCCGATGGGCCACCTCACCACCGATCCGGCGACCGGACAGCCGGGAGACAAGTTGTGGGGTCTCCCCCGCGACGTCTCCAC
>DAIOGO010000072.1:0-13148 GCA_036745195.1 Actinomycetota bacterium
CCAGGACACGCGCTGGCAGGCGAGGTGGCCGATGGTCGCCCACAGCGGCCAGCGCCCCGGGGAGGGGGAGACCGCCAGTTGCTCTTCGGTCAGGCCGGCGACCACCTGGCGGAGGCTGCCGTCGTACCACGACCATTCGGGGTAGGCCGGGCGGATGGAGTGGTTTGGCATCCGAACAGGATACGAGCCGCCTCTCCGCTGGGCGGCCAACCTGCGGCGGCCGGCCGCACGCAGATCATTCCACCAAACGGAGCGTACGCGGCAGGTCCATTCTCACCATCTTGCGGGTGGTGAGCAGCGGGGCGGCTGCCACCACCAGAATCCCGACTACGCCGACCAGCGCCACCGTCCCCACTGTCAGAACGACTTCGAGACCGAAGTCGGGAAGGGTCTCTGTGAGTACCCGCTGGGTGATCCACCACACCATGGCGAGACCACCGACGGTCCCGAGGGCGGCGGCCACCACCCCGACCACCAGGCTCTCGACCGAGGCCATCCGCAATGCCGTTCGGACTCTCACACCGTACGAGAACATGGTGGCATGCTCCCGGACCCGCGCCTCGAGGTTGATGGAGGCGCTATTGAAGGCGATCAACAATGCCAGCACCAGGACCGCCACCACCATCACCTGGATCATTCCGACCATCGGCCCGAAGGCGTCGCGCACCGCCTCGGTCAGAGCGGTCACTGCGATGACGGAAGCAACGAAGTCGAACTCGAACAACTCCCGCTGGACGTCCCCGACTTCGGCACCAGACACCGGATACACGTTGAGGCCGTTGGCGACTCCTTCCAGCCCGAACAGCGAAGCCCGACTCACATCCATGAAGGCGGCGGCGCGAACCGGGTACGGATGGGTTGCCACCACCGGCACCTCGGTGTCGACCATGACAAACGACGTGAGCCCTTCCCGACGAGGATGGTGCAGCACGATCTGGTCTCCCACCGAGATCCCTAGATCCCGGGCGGCCTTCTCGGTCACGATCAGCCCGGCCGGGTCTTGCTCGATCGAACCGGCCGTGATCGACGGCCTCCAACTCCCGCCGCCCAGATCCAACAACTCGACGAAAGCATCGATCTCCACGTCGCCGTTGCGCAACCGCACCGGGAGACGCAGAGTCGGCTCGACCGACTCCACCGTGGCGGCGGCGGCCAGGGCACTCAGCTCTGGCGAACCGGTGAGGTGGAAGGTGTCGAGGCCAACCGTGATCCTCTCGGGACGACTTCCCTGCGACTCCCGCTCGCCCGTGTCGATGGCGTGGAACACCGAATCCATGACACCCAGGAAGCCGACCATCACCGCCACTGCGGCTGCCAGGCCCAGCAAGGTGAGGGTGGTTCGTCTCCGGTCCCGGGCGAGGTTGTGGAACGGCATGAGGGCGATGGTCGACGCCGAGTGCCGGCGCCGGGCGGTGGGTTCCCGCTCGACTCGATGGAGATGGAGCGGACGGATGGCGGCAATCGGCGCCACCCGCACCGCCCGCCCGACCGGGAGGGCGCTCGCCAGAACCGGCAACACCGCCCCGACGATGGCCACCGGGACGAATGCCTCCGGTTGGAACGAGGTGTCCCAGACCGGAAGCGGGATGGCGCCCCGCAAGACGTTGCCCATGCTCCGCCCGATCAGGGTCCCGACCCCCACCCCGAAGACCACGCCGAGGAGGGCGATCTCGGCACTCACCAGCAGCGGTCGCACCGCCAGAACGAACGGACGCACCCCCAATGCCATGCCGATCCCGATCTCGCGCCGTTGCTGCTGGACCATACGGCTGATGAGGTTCACCGCCGCCCCCACTGCCCCGACCAGGAGGAGCACGGCAAGGAGATTGAACATCGCCTGGTCCTGGTCGATGTCGTTGTTCAAGGCCGTATACGACAGGTTGTCATCCCGCGAAGCCACCGTCGCCCCGATCCCCAGATCAGACAGCGAGGCCTCGAGTTGGCGAGCAAAACCTGCCCGGTCGGTCCCGGCGGCGAGGGTGAGCACCAGATTGTTGACGGCGGGCTCTCCCCCTGCCACCACCTGGGCGGTTTCCAGTGTTGTGAACACCGCGGCGTAGGTCGCCTCCGACATGAACATCCCGCCTTCGGGCGCCACCGTGAAGAACTCCGGGGTGGTTGCCACACCGACGTAGTCCATCCGTCGCCCGCCGCTGAGCGAGATCGACCCGCTGGCCGGCAGTTCGTAGAAGTCGGCGAAAGTCTTCTCGATCATCACCACCGCAGCGCCGGCATCCCCTTGATCGACAGCCCTGCCTCCCAGCACGTGATAGCGGGCAACACTCGGACCTCCGCCGGAGTAGTCCGCACCGATCAGGACTCCTCTCACGATCACGGTCCGGTCTCCGGTGGAGGCATCCACCTGGATGGGGACGATCAGCCGTTCCTCGGTTGCGGAGACCCGTCCGTCCGACAGGGCGGCCACCACCCGGTCCAGGTCACCACGGGCCACCATCCCGCCCACCGGGAGGTCGATCCTGAGGTCGTACATCGCCAGCAGCGAGTAGCTCCTGGCGTAGGAGGTCTCTCTCCAGGCGGTGGTGGAGGTCAGACCGGCGTACCCACCGGTTCCGATGGCGATGACCAGGGCGATGGCGATCACCTTGGCGAGGTGACTCCGCAAGTCCCGGCCCGACCATCGCAGCGAAAGGGCCAACCCACGCATATCTGTTCCTCACCAATGCAGTTCGGATACCGGCGCCTTGCCGCCCGAGGGAGCACCGTCACCCACGATCCGGCCACTCGACAGTTCCACCACCCGGTCGGCCATTCGGGAGATCTCGCGGTTGTGGGTGACGACGAGCACTGCCCGGCCGGTGGAAGCCTGTTCTTCGAGAAGCCTCAGAATCTGGACCCCGGTCCGGAAGTCGAGTTCGCCGGTGGGCTCGTCGCACAACAGGATCGGATTGCCGGTGGCCAAGGCCCGGGCAATGGCAACCCGCTGCTGCTCGCCTCCCGACAGCTGCCCCGGGAAGCGGTCGACCTGCTCCCCCAGACCCACAGACTCCAGCAGTTCCACCGGATCGAGATCGGATCCGGCCGCCTCGGCACCGAACCTGACGTTCTCGAAAGCGGTGAGACCGGGGAACAGGTTGAACGACTGGAAGATGAAGCTGACGGTATGGGCTCTGAAGTCGAAGAGGTCGCGACGACGCGCCGTGATCAGGTCGACTCCGTTGACCCGGACGGTCCCGCCGGTGGCACGGTCGAGAGCTCCGATCACGTTGAGGAGTGTCGTCTTGCCGCTTCCCGAGGGACCCAGCACGACGACGAATTCGCCCCGATCGATGAAGAGATCGATGTCCACCAGGGCCGTCACCGCCAGCGGCCCCTCCCCATATCGCTTTTCGACGTCTTTCAGTTCCACCAACATGGCGTGAACTCCTCAGGGCGAAGAATCACCCGTCCTGGTCGATTCACTATGCGGCGGCAGCGTGACCGGTGGTAGGTGCAAAGGACCCATCCGGTCGGGTCCGGTCCCCGTCAACCAGGACTCAGACGGCCGTCGGCCATCTTCCACAACACGCCGGCCTCGGCGGTGATGGCGGGGTCATGGGTGGCGATCAGCATGGCCATACCCCGCTCCCAGGCCGCCCGCTTGAGGAGGCCGATGATCTGTGCTCCGGTGCCCGAATCCAGCTGGCCGGTGGGTTCGTCGGCGATGATCAGATCGGGTCCGGTCGCCAGCGCCCGGGCGATCGCCACTCGCTGCTGCTCGCCGCCGGAGAGCTCACCCGGGCGATGACGGGCACGATCGCGCAAGCCCACCGCATCCAGCAAATCTGTCACCTGCGCCTCCCGCTCGCTCCCCCGAACACCCTGCAGGCGGAGCGGGATCTCGACGTTCTCGAACGCCGAGAGTTGGGGCAGCAGCCCGAACGCCTGGAAGATGAACGACACCTTGGACCGGCGCACCCCCGCCCGCAGATCCTCGTCGCCCTCCCAGATGCGGATCCCGGCCACCTCCACCTCCCCCTCGTCGGGACGCTCGAGGCCACCGACGATGTTGAGCAGAGTCGTCTTCCCGGAGCCGGACCGCCCTGCGATGACACAGATGGCGCCGGCCTCCACCTGGAGATCCACCCGGTCGACCGCCGTCACCTGCTGCGGACCGCTTCCGAAGTGTTTGCTGACCCCTGCGAGCCGGACCGTCTGCATCAGTCTCCCCCCGGCCAAATCTCGACGTGGTCGTCCTCCAGCACCAGCCGGACCCGCTTGGACAGCCGGAGCGCCTCGACGTAGTCGACCGGGAGCTGCAGCCGGCCCGCCCGGTCGAGCACAGCGAACTCCTCGGCCACCACGTGATGACCCTCGAGGTGGGTGTAGGCCGCCCGCCGCAACGTCTCGGTGGAGATTCGGCCGTCCCGAATCCGCACCGTGCGCGCCACCGACTCGGACACGACCGGGTCGTGGGTGACGATGAAGCCCGTCACGCCGGTCTCCTCGTTCACATGACGGAGCGCCGCCAGCACCTCGGCCGAGGTAGCCGTGTCGAGCTCACCGGTTGGCTCGTCGGCCAGTATCACGAGCGGACGGTTGGCCAGTGCCACTGCGATCGCCACCCGCTGCTGCTGACCACCCGACAGCTGTCGCGGATAGTGATCCGCCCGGTCGGAAAGCCCCATCATCTCGAGCAACTCGGCCACCCTGGCCCGTCTGTTCCGCCGGGAGGCGCCGGCCAGCGCCAGCGGCAGTTCGATGTTGCGGGCAGCAGTGAGATAGGGAAGCAGGTTGCGGGCGGTCTGCTGCCAGACGAATCCGACCGCCGTCCGCCGGTACATGGTCCGCTCCCGAGAACGCATCCCGAGCAGATCGTGGCCCGCCACCATCGCCTTACCGGCGGAGGGAAGGTCGAGCCCGGCGAGGATGTTGAGCAACGTCGACTTGCCCGAGCCGGAGGCGCCGACCACCGCCACCATGTCCCCCTGCTCGACCTCGAGGTCCAGCCCCTGCAGCGCCACCACCTCCAGATCGGCGGTCTTGTAGATCTTGACCAGACCTTCGCAACGGATCACCGGGGTGCTCACGTGGCCTCGCTCTCCTTCAGCACCCGAGCCGCGCTACCTCGCTGGAACACCACCAGCCCCAGCCAACCGACGGCCGACACCACCACCAGACCCAGCAGACCAAGCCTTCCTGCTACCCCGAGATCGAATTGGAGCCCGACACCCTGGCCCGCAAACGGGCCGAAGTCCACCACCGAGCCCAACCACCGGGCCGTGATCCACCAACCGATGACGCCACCCGCCACCGCCCCGGCCGTGGACGGCGCCATCGTCAGAAAGGCCAGCCGGCGCCGGGTCCTGCTGCCCAGCCCGACGGCCTCGAGGATGGCACCGACCATTCGCAGCTCGCCCACCTCCACCATCAGTCCCGCCACCAGACCGGCAAGGCCGAACCCGACCGCCACCGCCGCCGCCCAGGTGGTCATGGCGATCACGCCGGCCACCAGCGGCGCTGCCCGGAGACGGTCCTCGACGTCCTCACGGATCGTCACGGTACCCCCCAGCCCCGAAACCTCGGCAAGGAGGGACTCGGAGCTCTCGGCGAGCAGCACCAGCCGAACCGGCGGGACCTGCTCCGCCACCGCCCGGTAATGATCGCGATCCATCACCAGGATCGGATCCGTGGAAGAGGCTCCCGGGAACGAATCGACGAACCCGACGACCTCGAGTGGGCGGCCCTCACCGCCGAGGATGCCGGTGAACGTGTCGCCCACTTCGACCGGTCTGGCACCGAACTGGCGCGAGAACAGGACCGGGATGGGATCGACCTGACGTGGATCGAGCATCTGATCGGGGATCGAGAGGGAGGTTGGTATCTCGGCCAGCAGCGTGCGGAGGTCTCCGGCGTCGACCACCACCAGCCGGCCCTGCTCCGACACCAGCCTGGTCTCGACCCTCACCGAGGCGGTCGAGATGGCCACCCCGGGAAGCTCATCGACCTGATCCACGGTCAGACCCGCCGGCAGGTCCACTCTGACCGGAGCAGACACCTCCGACCAGGAGGCCGCCTCCAGGGAGCGGCCGATCGACGCCATCAGCCCGCCCGCCACGACCGCCACCGTCATGCCCACCGCCACCGGGGTCAGATACCCGAATGCCGCCTGCCTCCGGGCCGCCAGCCAGCCACCGATGGCGGCGACCGATCCGGGCAGCCGCATCGTCCGGCGCAACACTCGTTCGACGAGTACCGCGGCGGCGACCGCAACCAGATAAGGGGCGACCAGACCGGTGCTTCCGCCCTGACGCCCCGACAGAACCGCCCCCACCGCCGCCAGCGGGACAGCAACCACCATCGCCCTCCGCACCCGTCTCCAACCGGCGGGGGCCTTACCGAGCAGAACCGGGAGCGGTGCCGCCACCGTCTTGAGGGAGGCGGCCAGATACGCCGCCCCCACCACAGCCGCGATCACCAGCACCTCGCCTCCGCTCCGGTATGAAGTCCAGCGGCGGGCCATCACCCCGGAGGCGAGAACGGCTCCGAGCAAGGACAAGGGTGCCACCACCACCAGTGTTGCCAGCACGGTGGCGGGTGCGCCGGCCCCTCGCCCCCGATTCAGGGCAACCCGGACCCGGCGCCGTTCGGTCGAGACCTTGGCGAGGGAAAACGACACGATCGCGGCCAGGCCGAGAAGGCCGACCACCAACAGGTCCACCACTCGTTCGGTGGCCTCCCGACGATCTCGCTCCACCTCCAGCAAGAAGGGAATCCCGCTCCGAAATCCGGGCTCACCCCGAGAGCTTGGGATGTCTCCGGTGGTGGCATCGAGCTTGCGCACCGCCTCCTCCACGATGACCGATGTCTCCCGATCGATGGCGCCGGCCTCGAGCGGGAACACGCCCACCCCGACCAGACCGGCGGTGGCGGGTATGGCCGAGGTCAGCTGGAATTGATCGGCCCTGAGCAGGGCAGTCAGGAAGACGTCGGCCCCGATGGAGGTGTCGACCACGAGACCGGTTGCCGGGGTCGGATCTCCTGACCACACCACATCGTCCCGATCGGGGAGCGCCACCGCCTCGGCGATGCGCAGGGCGACCGCACCCAACCCGGAAGGAATGAACGTGGCATTGCGATCGAGCGGGTCCCGCCCCACCTCGAGGACGTCGCCCACCGCCAGCCGGGAGGCACGCAACGAGTCCTCGGACAAGGCGACTTCGATCAACGGCAAACCGTCGAGTGTCTCGGGCCGGGTGCTCGCCCGTCGCCCCTCCAGGTTGCGCATCCGTGGTTCGACGTCCAGGGCAAAGCGGAGCCGGATGAACGTGGGAAGCGGGGCAGTTGCGCCGTTCACCTGTTGGACGGCGAAGCGGACCGTGTCGAAGACGAAGGCCGGCTCGGCCAGGTAGGGCGCAACCTCCTGCAACCGCTGATCGGCGGCCAAAGTCACCGCTGCGCCCGCCTCCGCCAGGCTCGTGACGTGTGCCCCGGCGAACCGGGGGTCGGTGCGGGTGCTGACGGGGAGTTGGACGATCACCGCATCCACCGGAAGACGAGTTGTCTCGAGCATTCCCGCCAGCGACTGCGAGCCGGCTTCGTCGAGAACCCGACGGGGAACACCCACCGCTGCCATCGCCAACCCGGCCACCATCAGAACCACGATCATCTCCCGCAAGGGCACGGACCTGGCCAGCAGGGTCATCCCCCTCATCGCTCCTCCCCCGCCCGGATGGTCGCACCGGGGCTCTCAGCATCGATCGATCGCCGGGCGAATGACACCGCCGCCGCCATTCCCCCCAGACCGACGATCACCGCTCCCAACAACCCTTGCCAGGGGATGACGAGAAGAGGAGAAGGCACCACCGGCACTCCGTCGGCGTCGCGCACCAGAGTGTCGAGGGTGGTGAGGGCGAGGCCAAGGCCGATCACCAGCCCGGCGCCGGTCCCCAATGCCGCCACCAACAGATTCTCCCGTCCCACCATCGCCGCCAGCCTCGCCCGGGTGATGCCCAGTGCCCGCAGCAGCGCCAGCTCGAAGCTCCGGGTCGACACGGCGGTGGAGACCCCGAACCAGGTGGCGATCATGACGATCACCGTCGTCGCCAGGCCCCCAAACCCGAGCGAGCCGATCACCCCCACCGCGATCGGATCAGACAGGCGCTGTTCCCTTCGTTCCGCCGAGACGATCACCCCCTCACCTTCGATCGGTGAACCCCACAGGAAACGGTCGGGGTCCCCGAACTCCTTTCCCTCGATCCAGGAGAGGGCGGCGAGATCGGCGGCGTCGACCACCAGACCCTTGGCCCGGTCGGGGGCAGTGGGGAGAGCTTCGATCGTGCCCACCACCCTGACCTGGGGGTTGATCGCCCCGACCGACATCTGAATGGTGTCGCCGACCGCCAGCCCGGATTCCTGCAGCAGCGAGGGCGTGAACAGCGCCGCCAGCTCCGGCAGTTCGGGGGGACTGATGGCTGCCTCCACCACCACCCCGGACTGGGTCCCCTGTGGCACGAACAGGATCTCGGACTCCACCGAACTGTTGGAGATCGACTCGATCGAGGCTTGGGCGCCGACCGCCCCCGAGGCCGACACGGCGCTGCTCCACTCGCCGGCGCCCAGCGCCAGCGGTTGACCGCCTGAGGAGAGCGAGTCGAGGATCACCGCCGTCAAGGCCGAAGCGCTGTCGGACCCGGGGGCAGGGCCGGACCCGGGCATCGCGATCCGCCAGCCGACCAGGGAACGCGGCTCCGATCCGGCGACCGGGATTCGAAAGGGGGTCGTCGCGCCGACCTCGACGTCGCGTGACTCGGTGGTGGTCACGAGTCCCGACCCGTCCCTGACGATCAGGGCCAGGCGGACCTGCCCCGAGATCGGATGGGTCCCGCTCGCCCGCACCGTCACCTCGCCCTCGACCTCGTCGCCGCCCAGTGTCACACCTATGGTCTCCCCTGACCCCAGGCCTTCCCATGAATCGGCCGGTGAGACCAGGTCGGACCGGATCGGAACGACCCCGGTGTCCAGGGCCACCAGAGCCACCCCCTGCAGGGTCGAACCGAGGGACACCGTCTTGGTGATCAGGGGGGATCTGGTGCCGGTGGCCTCCACCCCGGCGGGTCCGGAGGCCACCCATCCGACTTCGAGTTGTGCCTGGTCGGTCTGCGACTGCCACCAGGTGGCGCCGTAGGTGGACACGAAAGTGAGCATGGCCACCGCCGAAGCGGTGAGGACCGCCTGCCGATTGCTTCGGTCAGGCTGCCGGGCGGCCCAGGACACGGCCAGCCCGAAGTCGACCGGGGCGGTTGTCGACCATCCCTCGATCCGCCTCAACAGCGGCGGCAGGAGACGGGCCAGCAACACCACGCCCGCCATCCACACCAGCACCGGGGCGACCACGATCAGCGGGTCGACCCCCTCGACCGGTGACCAGGTGGCCCGAAGCCGCCACACCCCGATCAACCCGGCGGCCAGCACGATCAGATCGATCCCCCACCTGCGAAGAAGCCCAATCGAGGATGGGCGAGAGCGAATAGCCTGCGCGGCGGCGTATCCACCAGCTCCGGACAAGGCGGGGGCGGCCAGCACCGCCACCGACCCGATCGCAGCGATTGCCACCGGGACGAGGGAGGCGACGGACACCCGGGGATCGAGGGCGGCCCCCAGGGCCCCCAGGATCGGAGTGGAACCGGCCAACCGGATCAAGGCGACCGCCAGCAGGGGCCCGGCCACGAGTCCGATCACAGCCAGCACCGAACCTTCCAGAGCGGCGTTCACCGTCGACCCCAGCCGGGACGACCCGCGCGACGACACCAGCTCGATGGGCAATCGCCGCCGCTCGGTGGCGGCGGTGACGGCGACAGCCAGACCGACGAGCGAAAGCACCGTCACCGCCGTCAACACGGCCCCCACCGTCGCCGCCGCCGATCGAAGAGACCGCTGGGCGCCGGCGAGGAGGGCGGGCAATCCGCTCTCCACCGTCAAAGGGGAGAGGGCGGCATCGAGGCCGGCCAGCTGCGAAGTCCATCCGCCGATCCTGTCCTCGTCGATCTCGTCGACCACCGGCTCCGCCACCCAGGTGGCGGTCACCCGTTCGGCGACGTTCAACAACTGATCGGCCGGCACCAGCACCGGCCCCACCGACAAGAAGGAACCGGAGGCCAGCACTCCTTCCGCCATCTGCAGGCTGATCTCGTTCAGTGCTGCTGGCGGGTCGACCAAGCCCACCAGCTCGAGTTCGACCACCTGGCCGGCCCGATCGACGATGAAGGTGTCCCCCAGCGCCAGACCGAGGGCGTCGGCGGCGGCGACATGGACGGCCGCTTGCCCCGCCACAGACGGCAGGACTCCCGACACCGGTCCCAGCGCCGATTCCGAGCCCGACCATGATGCCAGCGCCGTCACGACCCGACGGCCGGAAACCCGATCGATCTCGGCGCCAAATGCATCGGAGAGCAGCAGGCTCCAGGGGTCGCCCATCTCGGGGATCGCCGCCATCTCCGAGCCGAAGCGGGCATCGATTCCGTCGAATTGGCCTGGATCGATCCTCCCCGAGGCGATCACCGATCGCTCGGTCGGACTGGCTTCGGCCACCCGACGCTCGAGACTGGCCTGGCCGAGGGCGGTGGCCAGGATCGGCGCCAACGACGCCAGCATGGTCACCAGCACCACGATCACCCCCAGCCCCAGCATCATCCGCAAGTCGTGGCGGAGCCGGGACCAGACCGAGAAGCCGCTTCCACCAGGCACGGGACCAGGCTATCCGTTTGCCACCCACGCCGCCCCAAGTGCCGAGAGAGGGTGGGGAGGTGGCCCGACCGGCAGTAGGATGCATGGTTCCCAACCCTCCCGAGTGAGCATCAGCATGACCAAGGCACACCATCCCACCTTCCTCACCCAGGAGGCCTTCGACAAGCTCAAGGCCGAGCTCGAGCATCTCGTCACCGAAGGCCGTGCCAGGGTGGAGGAACGCATACAGACGGCTCGTGAGCACGGCGACCTCCGAGAGAACGCCGACTACGACGCCGCCAAGAACGACCAGGGTCTGATGGAGGCGAGGATCCGCCAGCTCGAGCATCTCCTCAACACGGCGGTGGTGGGCGAGGTGCCGCACACCGAAGAGGTGGTGATCGGCTCATTGGTCACCGTGATCGATCACGACGGAGACGAACTCCAGTACTTCGTCGCCCCCCCGGAGAACAAGGTACCGGGGTTCCTTCTCGCCTCCCCCTCCGGTCCGCTCGGCCGGGCATTGCTCGGGGCCAAAGTGGGAGATTCGGTCACGTACGATGCCCCGGCCGGAGCTTTCACCGTCGAGGTGGTGGGAGTCGAGCCCTTCCGGGGCTGACACCCGACGGCGCCGAAGATTGTTCGGCCATCACGGTCGAGGCCACCGTCCTCGTCACCTACTCTGACGCCCGAAACGCCGATGGGACCACTCCATGAAACTGCGACTGCGCCGACCTCAAGACCTTGCGCGCCTGCTTCGGGCCACCGCCCGCCGTCATCCCGACGAGGTGGAGGTCTATCTCGGCTATCACGTCGAGGAGTGGTCGGCCCTGGCGGAGGCCTCCCCGGCTGACGCCGCCGACATCCTGGAGGCGATCGACGCCGACACGGCTTCGGAGTTGATTGCCGAACTCGACGCCAACGAGGCAGCCGACGTGTTCGTTGAACTCGACGATGAGCTCGCCGCAGAGCTTCTCGGCGAGCTGTCGGTCCAGGACGCCGCCGAAGTCCTGGCCGAGATGCTTCCCGAGGATGCCGCCGACGTACTCGCCGTCGTCGACGACCAGGAAACGGTCGACCAACTGCTCGACCTGATGGAAGACTCCGCGGCCGAGGACATCCGCCAGCTGCTGGCATACGCCCCTGATTCCGCCGGCGGGCTCATGACCACCGACATCGCCATGCTCCCCGTCGGCATGTCTGCCGGGGAGGCCATCGAGCGCATCCGCCAGCTCCACGAGGAACTGGAAGATCTGTCCTACGTATACGTGGTCGACGACCACCACCGGCTGGAGGGTGTGCTCAGTTTTCGCGACCTCGTGTTCAACCGGCCCGGGGTGGGTCTGGAGGAGGTGATGGTTCGCGAGCCGGTGGCGGTTCTGGTCGACACCGATCGCGAAGAGGTCGCCGAACTGATCCAGCGCTACCACCTGTTTGGGGTCCCGGTCGTCGACCACCAACGGCGTCTGCTGGGAATGGTCACCTCCGACAGCGTGATCGAAGCCGTCCAGCAGGAGGCATCGGAGGACTTCGCGGTGGCGGTGGGGGCCGGCTCGGGCGAGACCACCCGCAGCCCGATCATCAGATCGATGAAGGCCCGGCTCCCGTGGATCGTCTTCGACCTCGCCATCTCCTCGGTGGTCGTGATCGCCGTCAGCCGCTTCGAGGACATTCTCTCGGCATTCACCGTACTGGCCGCCCTGATGCCGCTGGTGGCGAGGGTGGGGGGCGACGCCGGCGCCCAGAGCCTGGCTGTCGTGATCCGCGGTCTGGCCGCCGGCGATCTGGCGGGAAGTTCGGTGATCAGGGTGGTCCGCCGCGAGGCCGCCATCGGCGTCTTGAACGGGTTGGCGATCGGAGCCGCCTCGGGGCTGTTCGCATTTGTCATGCAAACCGTGGGAGGGGGCGCCCGTCCCCTCCAGATCAGCCTGGTGATGGCGATCGCCACCCTCACGAATCTCACCGTCGCCGGCGTGGCCGGCTCCGGCATCCCGTTCCTGCTCCGACGGCTGTCACTCGACCCCGCCCTCGGCTCCAACCTGCTACTCACCACGGTCACCGACCTCATCGGTTTTGCCGGATTCCTGGCGGTGGCGACCGCCCTGCTGTGAACCGCGCTCTGGCGCCCCCAACGGACGATGCGTAGGATGAACCGGGTGAGCGGGCGGAGTCGGATCGGGATCGTGATCGTGGCCGGGCTGGTCGGATCCAGTCTCTTTTCTACGTTGCCTGCAGCCGCCGCTTGTTCCCCCCGCACCGCATCGAGCCTCGGCCCGGTCCCGCAAGCCGGCCCCGCCCCCGGCGACCCTGGCGAACCTCCCCTCACGTCCGAACCTCCCGGAGAACCGCTCCCTCCGGTCGAACCTGCCCCTGCCCCCACCAATCGGTGTTCCTACGTCCGGCGGATCGAGTTCCCGGTGGTGGCCGACGGGGTGTTTCTCTCCAGCTTCGGTGTCCCGCGGGACGGCGGTGCACGCTGGCACCAC
>DAIOGO010000073.1:0-12794 GCA_036745195.1 Actinomycetota bacterium
CGACGGGCTGGATGCTCGCTTCCTGGCCGCCACCGTGGATCGGGCGAGGATCGACGACCTCAAGCGGGCCAAGACGATCTTGCTCTGGGGCCCGGACCTCAAAGAGGAGCACCCGACGCTCTACCTCCGTGTCCGCCGGGCCGCCCAGGAACTGGGAGCCACTCTGATCGTGGTGCATCCCCGGGCCACCGGCCTCGACGACCGGGCCACCCACAAGCTGACGTACAAGCCCGGAT
The DNA here is from genome assembly GCA_036745195.1 of Actinomycetota bacterium. Classification (GTDB taxonomy): domain Bacteria; phylum Actinomycetota; class Acidimicrobiia; order Spongiisociales; family ZC4RG35; genus JBFHRE01. The sequence continues at coordinate 237 of DAIOGO010000073.1, forward strand.
CGGGTGGAGCCCTCCTCGCCGAGATCGTGGCTGGATCCCACCCCGAGATCACCACCGCCCTCTCGGCTGGACCGGTGGTGGCGCTGGTCGGGCGAACGGGACTCACCGAGGACCCGCGCCTGGCCGAATCGGTGGCGGCATTCGTTCGGAGCTTCCCCGATGCCGGCATCCTCCCGCTCGCCCGCCGATCGAACGTGTACGGCGCCCTCGACATGGGACTTGCTCCCGGCCTCCTCCCGGGGAGGGCCTCTGTCTCCGGCATCGGCTGCGCCAACCTCCTCGAGGCTTGGGGTGACTTCGACAAGGTTCCGGGCCGCGGTACCGCCGACATCCTGACCGGCGCCAGGGCCGGCCAGGTCAAAGCAATCGTGCTGGTCGGGGCGGACCCGGTTCGCGACATGCCCGACGGGTCGGACGCCCGGGAGGGCCTGGAGGCGGCCGAGTTCGTGGTCGCGATCGACCTGTTCCTCACCGACTCCAGTGCTTTGGCCGACGTCATCCTCCCTGCGGAGGGCTTCGCCGAGAAGGAGGGAACGGTCACCAACCTCGAAGGTCGAGTCCAGAAGGTGAACCGGATCGTTCCCGGCCCGGGCCAGTCCCGTGCCGATTGGTCGATCATCGACGACATCGCCAGGCGGATGGGCTACGACCTCGGTCTCCACTCCGCACCCGAGATCTTCAAGGAGATCGCCGCCGTGGCTCCCGCCTACGACGGCCTCACCTGGGAACTGCTCGAATGGGACGAGCGGGACGGGGTGGTGGTCCCGGCCGGAGAGGCAGCGCAACCCCTCCAGCACCTCCCGGTGGCGGTCGACCTGGGCGAGGCTCCGGCCGGGCTGGTGTTGCACTCCGCCCGCACCATGTACGACGACGGGGTGCTCATGCGCCACAGTCGATCTCTGCGCTCGCTGGCCCCGGGTGGTTTCGTGGCAGTCCATCCCGCCGATGCCACCCGGCTGGGGCTGGCCGCGGGTTCGGTCGCCCGGGTGGTGGCGGCGGGAGGGGAAGCGACGCTCCCGGTCAGGCTCGACCCGACCCTGGCCGAGGGCGCGGTGTACGTTCCTTTCAACCAGCCGGACATTCCGCCGCTGGGTTCGTCGCCTTCAGTGACGGTCGCACCGGCCTAACGGTTCTCACGGCTCCCACAGGTCGAGTACGACTTCCTGGATACGCCCCCGCGTGTCGGCTCGAATCACCACGTCGAACCACTGGAGACAGCTGTCGATCCCGATCGGCTCGAGGTGAATGGGAGCAGGGGTGATCGTCTCGCCCGGCCAGAATTCGACCGGAGGAGAGGCGCAGTGGTCGACGGTCCCGGTGGTGACCCGCCGGAAGGGACGACCGGCCAGGATCTCGAGCGGCTTGAACGGTCCGGACCAGCCGTTGAACCCGTCGGCTTCGATCACCCAGTTTCCCGGGTCGTCGGCTTCGGTGGCGCTCAGCGTCAATCGCTCCTGGTTGCCGAGGCGCACGATCACCTGGTCGGCGAAGTTCGGGGCGGTTCCCCCCGATCCGAAGCCGCCCAGCGCCAAGGCGATCTGGTTGGCCGCCTCGCCTGGGAGTTCCGGGGCCTCTCCCGCCTCGGAGATCTCGAACGGGATGTCGAGTGTCCTCGGGGTGTCGCTGCCGCCCTCAGGGTCGAGCTTCAGGGTGTACCTGCCCGGGGGCAGATCGGTCACCTCGACCGAGAACGGGGCCCAGGCTTCGGTCCAGTCGTAGGTTTGTACGGCGTACTGCTCGGCGCGAATGGTGCCGAAAAAGGAGCTGCCCGAATACACCGCTTCCACCCGGTTACCGGCTCCATCGATCACACTGACGCCCAGGTTGGCCTCGAAGGGCCGCGCCAGCCCGTTGACCGTGATCGAGCCAAAGCCCACCATCGGCTCGCCGGTGAGTGCAACGAGCCCGTCGGCGGGTGGTGTCACCTGCGATCCATCTTCCAGGTCGATGACGAGCCACCCACCGTACGATCTGACCGTTGTTCGGTCGGAGGGGAGGAGCGACACCAGTTGGAGGGCGAGCGAAGAGCTGCGGGCGACGTAGACCCCCTCCTGGTCGGTGGCGCCTGGCCACACCCGGGCCGTGGCGGGCAGGTCGATGATCAACGGCCATGGCTCCTGCACGGTGCTCCAGGCCGGGACCCGATCGAGCGGGGCAACGCCCTCCATCGGATCCTCCCAGCCGAACCCGGGAGTGCCACCCGAGAACCCGATGACGATCCTCGTGCAATTGTCGTCGACCGGTCCCGCCTCGAGAGACGAGATGTGCGCCTCGCTCGAACCGCCAGTCGCCGCCGACTCGCCTTCGACCGGGCAGGGTTCCAGCTCGGCTGTCCCCACCGACAGGCCGTCGGGGAGTGGAAGGAGGTAGGCCGCATTGACCCAGCCGCGGGGGAGCGATCCCTCCAGTGGTTCGGCCGGCTGGACCCCGGCGACCGGATGGAGCAGTTCGACCTCATACCAGGTCGCCCCATCCTCGGTGACCTCGCTCCGCCCGGCCCAGCTCAGCCCGCGGTAGTTGGGCGGGAGCTTGGCCAGCAGATCGTTGGCGGCTCCGGGAGCCCAGCGGACGTTGAGATACGGGTCGTCGGTATCGGCGGCCACCTTGTCGGTGTCGACCCGGTACCGGCTGGTTCCGCCCGGCTGGGTGGTCGCCGGCGCCTGGGTGGTCCCGGTGGTCGAGGGCGCCAGGGTGGTGGCGGTCGTCGGCTGGGTCAGCGGCGGAGCAGAGGTGGGAGGTTCTCCGGGGAGGAACTGGAAGAGGGCGGCTCCGCCGATCACCACCAACACTGCCGCTGCCCCGGCCAGTGCCGCAACGAACCGGGGGCGTCGTGCCAGGTTCCAGTTGCGGTGGGGCACTTCGCCCACCCGCCGGTCGAGGTCGTCGAATGCGGCCCTGAGTCGATCTTCGTGGCTCATCGTTGTCCCTCCAACATCTGGGCGAGGGCAGTGCGGCCCCGGTGCAGGTGAACCTTGGCGGTGGACTCGGAGCAGTCGATCAGGACGGCGATCTCGGCAACACTGCGATCCTCGAGATAGTGGAGTGCCACCGCCGCCCGTTGTTTGCCGGGAAGCCGTCGCACCGCCCGCCAGACCTCGTCGTGGGGTTCGGCGGGCGGCGGGACGGTCGGTGGCGGGCCCAGCTTGAGCCGTACCTTGACCTCCGATGCCAGCCGGGAACGCGTCGAGATCGCCAGGTTGATGGTGACTCTGCGGAGCCAGGCGCCCGGTTTGTCATATTGCGAGATGGTCTCCCAATGCCGGTGGGCCCGGGTCAGCGCCTCCTGGGCGATGTCCTCGGCCACGAGATGGCTGCCGCTGACGGCGGCCGCCAGGCGCACCATCGAAGCGAACTCCCGCCGGTAGAACGCCTCGAACGGCTCAGAGACCTCGGCGGCTTCCATCACCGACATTGTGACACTCACACCGGCCACACCGCCGAAAGGGGAGATGGGTTTACCGGGGCTTTTAGCCTTGATGGCCAGATCGTTTACCGTGCACCCGATGTTCATGGTCTTGGTGGCTGCCGGTGAGGAGTCGTCGGCTGCGCTCAGGCGCTTCGATGTCCCCGGATGGCTGTGGGTGGCGTTCCTGGTGGGGGTGGCCGCCCTCCTGCTGCTCGACCTCCTGGTCCTCCACCGCGAGGCCCACGAGATCTCGATGAAAGAGGCGTCGATCACCTCGGCTGCCTGGATCGCCCTCGGTATTGCCTTCACCGGGGTGGTCTGGTGGATCCTGGGGGGGGAGGCGGCGGGTCAGTACATCACCGGGTACGTGATCGAGAAGTCGTTGTCGGTGGACAACGTGTTCGTGTGGGCAGTGATCTTCTCGTATTTCGCCGTGCCCAACAGGTATCAGCACCGGGTTCTGTTCTGGGGCATCTTCGGGGCGCTCGTCCTGCGGGCGATCTTCATCTTCGCCGGGGTGGCGCTGCTCGAGCGACTCGACTGGCTGCTTTTCGTGTTTGGCGGCCTGTTGTTGTTCACGGCCTGGCGGGTATGGTCACACGCCGGCGAGGAGATCCATCCCGAGCGGAATCCAGTGCTGAAACTGGTTCGCCGCTTCGTACCCGTCACGCCCGAATACGACGGGCAGCGGCTCTTCTCCAAGGAGAATGGGCGCCGGCTGGCCACGCCCCTCTTCGTCGTTCTCGTCCTGGTGGAGGCGACCGACGTGGTGTTCGCGGTCGATTCCGTGCCGGCCATCCTGGCGGTGAGCCGGGACCCGTTCATCGTCTTCAGTTCGAACGCCCTCGCCATCCTCGGGTTGCGGGCGTTGTACTTCCTGCTGGCCGGCGCCCACGACCGCCTCGTCTACCTGAGCAAGGGACTGGGCGTGATCCTGGCCTACGTGGGAGTGAAGATGATCGTTTCCGAGTGGTATCACATCGATGCGTTCCTGTCGTTGGGGATCATCTCCCTCATCCTGACGGTCACGATCGTGCTCTCGCTGCGGGCGAGCCGGCCGAGTGAGAAGATATCGGTATGAGTACCTACCGGATCGTGATCGGCACCGACGGCTCGGCCGATTCCCAGTACGCAGTGGCAAAGACGGCGGATCTGGCGGCCCGGCTTTCGGCCGAGGTGGTCGTGGTCCACGCCTTCGAGCCACTCGACCATCTCGAGGATCTCGATGGAGGCCAGGACCTCGCCGAGGTCGAGGCAGCCACCACCCGCCGGCTCGAGGAGGAGTGGACGGCCCCGCTGGTGGCGCTCGGAGTCGCCACCCAGACCCGGGTCGCCCATGGCCTCCCGGCGGATGTGTTGTGTGATCTGGCCGATGAGTTCGATGCCGACCTGATCGTGGTGGGGGCGAGGGGGCTGGGCCGGTTCGAGTCGTTGCTGCTGGGCAGCACCTCCTCCCGGGTCGTCAATTCGAGCACCCGCCCGGTGCTGGTGATTCCTCCCGGGCGCCACTGATCCCAGCGGTCAACCCGGGCTGGCGTTGGGGCCTTCCCTATGAGTTTGTTCCGCCGTACCGGCGATCCCTAATCTCGGCCCCTGTCGTGATCATTTCGGATCGTTGATGGAACTCGCCGACTACCTCATCGTGATTGGCCGCGTGCTGGCGGTCTTTGTTCTGTTGATGGTGCTCACCCTCCTCAACGTGTGGCTCGAGCGCAAGGTGGTTGCCTGGATGCAGAGCCGGGTTGGGCCCGATCGGGCCGGCCCGTTCGGGATCCTCCAGACCCTCGCCGATGGGATCAAGCTCTTCTTCAAGGAGCAGGTGACACCCCGCAAGGTCGAATTGGGCATGTATCTGCTGGCGCCCTTCCTGGCCGCCATCCCTGCCTTCCTCACCTTCATGGTGATTCCGTGGGGAGCGCCGGTGACCATCGCCGGACGGGAGGTTCCCCTCCAGGGCGCCGATCTCAACGTCGGGATCCTGTTCATCCTGGCCATGTCGTCGATGGCGGTCTACGCCGTAGTCCTGGCAGGCTGGTCGTCGGGCTCGAAGTACCCGTTGCTGGGAGGGGTACGGGCCACCGCCCAGGCGATCTCGTACGAAGCGGCGCTGGGCCTGGCGATGGTGGCCGTGGTGGTGTACACGTCGAACCAGGGCGACGGGGCGGGCACCCTCTCGCTGGGAGAGATCGTCAACCGCCAGGCCGGCCAGTTGCGCAACACCTTCCCGGAGCTTCCCGGGTTTCTCGGCGTGCTCCCCAACTGGAACCTCTTCGCCCAGTTCGGGGCGTTCATCATCTTCCTGGTGGCGGCGGTGGCCGAGACCAACCGGGCTCCATTCGATCTCGTCGAGGCCGAGCAGGAACTGGTGGGCGGATTCCACACCGAATACTCGGGGATCCGCTTCGCCATGTTCTTCCTGGCCGAATACATCAACATCTTCTCGATGTCGGCGATCGGGGCCACCCTGTTCCTGGGCGGCTGGCAGGGAAACACCTTCGCCGGGTCCGTCCCCGGCTGGGTGTCGGCGGTGCTGCCGACGGTGTGGTTCCTCGTCAAGTCGTACCTGATCGTCTTCCTGTTCTTCTGGTTGCGGGCCACCCTTCCCCGGCTCCGTTACGACCAGTTGATGCAACTCGGTTGGAAACGGCTGATCCCCGGCGCCATCGTCTGGTTGGCGATCACGGCCATACTCTCCGGGCTGTATCAGTTCGGGCTTCCCGGAGGAGGTGCCTGATGGGATTGCTGCGAGAACTCATCAAGGGTCTGCGGGTCACGGGAGGGCATCTCTTCGAGGACGCCGTCACCATCAAATACCCCGACGAATTCCGCCAGAAGCCGCAGCGATTCCACGGCCGGCACGTGCTCAACCGGTACCCCGATGGCATGGAGAAATGCATCGGGTGCGAGCTGTGCGCCGGCGCCTGCCCGGCGAGGTGCATCCACGTGCGGGGCGCCGACAATCCGATCGAGGCCCCGGTCAGCCCGGGCGAGCGGTTCGGGTTCGTGTACGAGATCAACATGCTCCGCTGCATCTTCTGTGCACTGTGTGTCGAGGCCTGCCCGACCGAGGCGATCACGATGACCCACCTGTTCGAGATGTCGCCGACCAATCGCCAGGACGGGATCTACACCAAGGACGAGTTGCTGATGCGAGCCGACGGTTCGGTCCCGCACATGTTCGACGAAGACCCCTACGCCGACTTCACCGAGTTGGACGTCGCCGACGGATGGATGCGGGCCACGGCCCCGGCCGGCTCGGCGGATTACGAGGGGGTCCAGATGTGGCAGGCCACCGCCGGGCCAGCCTCCTGGGATCCCGAGCCGACCCAGGATGAGAGGGACGCCTGATGGTCGAGACAGGTCTGTTCGTGCTGCTGGCGGCGGCCTGTCTGGCCGGGGCGGTAACCGTGGTGGTGGCGCGCAATCCGGTCCATGCCGCCATGGGTTTGCTCGGCACCCTGTTCTCGCTGGGTGTGATCTATGTCGTAAACCTCGCCCACCTGGTGGCGGCCGTCCAGATCATCGTGTACGCCGGGGCAGTAATGACCTTGTTCCTCTTCGTCATCATGCTGATCGGGGTGGACCGGGTCGAGGACACCTCGGAGCCTTTGCCCCGACAGCGGCTCTATGTAGCCGCACTGGGAGCGGTCATGCTGGTCGTAGCCGGGGTTCTCGCCATCGGGGGGCGCTTCTCCTGGACCCCGGGGGCGGTGGCCGGGCCTCCGATCGAAGGAACGATCGAGCGATTGGCCGAGCAACTGTTCACCGCCTGGCTGCTTCCCTTCGAGGCGACCGCCCTGCTGCTCACCATATCCGCTGCCGGTGCCATCGCTTTGGCGTTCTTCAAGCGCGATGGGGGGACGGCCGAATGACCGTCTCGGCCGGTTGGTACATGACGCTGGCAGCGGCGCTCTTCTCGCTGGGGCTGATTGGAATCCTGGTTCGCCGCAATGCCCTCATCATGTTCATGTGCGTCGAGTTGATGCTCAACGCCGTCAACCTGACGTTCGTCGCCGCCGGGCGAGCCTGGGGATCGATTCAGGGTCAGGTGTCGGTGTTCTTCGTGCTGGTGGTGGCGGCGGCGGAGGTCGTGGTGGGCCTGGCGATCATCGTCGCCATATTCCGGCACCGGTCGACGGCCGATGTCGACGCTCTCTCGGAGCTGAGGGGTTGATGCCTCGTCTCACTCGCTTCCTCTGCGCCGGTCTTCCGGGCGCTGGCCACCGGGGAGGTGGACTGTGATCGACTACCTGTGGCTGGTGATCGCCCTCCCGCTGGCCGGGGCCCTCCTGCTCCATGCGGTCGGGCGCCGGATCGGTGAGCCGCTTTCTGGATGGCTCGCCTCGGCGGCCATCGCCGGCTCGTTCGGCGTCTCGCTGATCGCGGCGATTCCATTCATACGGGGAGAGGCGCACGAAGCCCACCATCTGGTTCTGTGGGAGTGGATGCCGGCGATCGGAGCGACTCTGGAGATCCAGTGGGACGCGCTCGCCGCCCTGATGGCGCTGGTGGTGACCGGCGTCGGGACGCTGATCCACATCTTCGCCATCGGCTACATGCACGGTGACCCTCGGTTCTCGCGCTTCTTCACCTATCTCAACCTGTTCGCCGCCTCGATGCTGACGCTGGTGCTGGCGGGCAATTTCGCCATGCTCTTCATGGGGTGGGAACTGGTCGGCCTCTGTTCGTATCTGCTGATCTCGTTCTGGAGCCACAAGCCATCGGCGGCCGCCGCCGGGAAGAAGGCCTTCATCGTCAACCGGATCGGCGATCTCGGGTTCCTGATCGCCTTGATGCTGGTCTTCTCGAACTTCGGCACCCTCTCGTTCCAGGGTGTGTTCGAGCGGGCGGGCGAGGTGCTCGACGGGCCCACCGCGGTCGCCATCTCGCTGCTGTTCCTGGTCGGGGCGGCGGGCAAGTCGGCCCAGGTGCCACTCTATGTCTGGCTGCCGGACGCGATGGAAGGCCCGACCCCGGTGTCGGCCCTCATCCACGCCGCCACCATGGTCACCGCCGGTGTCTATCTCGTCTCCCGCTCGGCGGCGATCTTCGAACTGGCGCCGGCCGCCGGTATGACGGTCGCCACGGTGGGGGCGATCACCGCCATCTGGGCGGCATCGATCGCCATCGCCCAGACCGACATCAAGCGGGTCCTCGCCTACTCGACCGTCTCACAGTTGGGCTACATGTTCCTCGCCGCCGGTCTGGGCGGGTACGTGGCGGCCCTCTTCCATCTGATGACCCACGCCTTCTTCAAGGCGCTCCTCTTCCTGGGGGCCGGATCGGTGATCCACGGGATGCACGAGGAACAGGACATGCGCAACATGGGTGGCCTGTTCAAGGTGATGCCCCGAACCGGGATGACGATGGCGGTCGGCACCCTCGCCATCGCCGGCTTCCCGGGCCTGGCCGGGTTCTGGTCGAAGGACGAGATCCTGGGAGTGGCCTACGGCAAGGGCGGTTTCGCCTCCGTCCTGTGGGTGGTGGGCTTGGTCACCGCGATGATCACCGCCTTCTACATGACCCGTCAGTTCGTGATGGTCTTCCTGGGCAAACCCCGCTGGGCGGAAGGTCTCCATCCCCACGAGTCGCCGGCGGTCATGACGGTTCCGCTGATGGTGCTGGCTCTGCTCAGCGTCGTGGGCGGACTCATCAACACTCCGCTCCGTCTCGGGCTCGAGCACTTCCTGGAACCGGTGTTCGAGGGAGTCAAACTGGCTCATCCACCCGAAGGGGCGTTGATGTTCTTCCTCCTCGCCGGCCTCTCGGTGGCGGCCGGATTCGCCGGGATCGGGATGGGCTACTTCGCCTACAGCCGTCCCCGCGAGGTGTGGGAGCGGTTCCAGGGCGGGTTCGGGAAGCTCTGGCCGCTGTGGGAGAAGGCCTACGGAGTCGACGATCTCTACGGCCGGACGATCGTCAAGCCGGGCAAGGCGCTGGCAGACGCCGCCGCCTTCAAGGTGGATCTGCCGGTGATCGATGGGGCGGTCAACGGGATGGGGCGTCTGTTCGCGATGCTCGCCGGTCGGGGCCGGCTCGCCCAGACCGGGTTCGTTCGCAACTACGGGGCCACCCTCACCGCCGGGCTGCTGGCCGCGGTGGTGTGGTTGGTGGTGGCCGGATCATGAGCCGCGGGACCGGACCATGCTGACCTGGCTCGTGTTGTCACCCGTCCTCGGCGCTCTGGTCGTGGCCCTGCTGCCCACCCGGCGCAAGGAGATCCACCTTCCGGTAGGGATCCTCGTCAGCCTGGTGCCGCTGGCGCTGGCCGGGGTCATGTTCTTCGACTTCCAGCTGAAGGAGCCGGGGTTCCAGTTCGTCGAGCGAGCCGTCTGGTACGCCCCCTGGGGGATCAGCTGGTTCCTGGGGGTCGATGGGATCTCGCTCGGCCTGATCGTGTTGTGCGCAATCCTGGTCCCGATCTCCCTCGCTGCCTCCACCGCCATCGACCGGCGCATGAAGGAGTTCGTCGTCTTCGTCCTGCTGCTCGAGGCGGGTGTGATCGGCACGTTCCTCGCGCTCGACCTGTTTCTCTTCTTCGTGTTCTTCGAGGCGATCCTCATCCCGATGTACTTCATCATCGGGATCTGGGGATCCGAACGGAGGGTCTACGCCGCCCTCAAGTTCTTCTTGTACACCGCCTTCGGGTCGGCTCTCCTGCTGGCGGCGCTCATCGCCCTGGCCCTGGCCCATGGTCGTCAGACCGGGAACCTCTCCTTCGCCTACACCGACCTGATCGGCCTCGAATTGGGTCAGACGGAGTCCCGCTGGTTGTTCGCCGCCTTTGCTCTGGCGTTCGCCATCAAGGTCCCGATCTTCCCGTTCCACACCTGGCTCCCCGACGCCCACGTCGAGGCCCCCACTGCCGGCTCGGTGCTGCTGGCGGGTGTGCTCCTGAAACTCGGGACCTACGGCCTCCTCCGCTTCAACCTGTCGCTGTTCCCCGAGGTCAGCGTCGAAGCAGTTCCGATCATGGCGACACTGGCGGTGATCGGCATCGTCTATGGCGCGGTGGTGGCCATCGTCCAACCCGACCTGAAGAAGCTGGTGGCGTATTCATCCGTGAGCCACCTCGGCTTCATCGTGCTGGGCATCTTCGCCTTCACCTCGGCCGGCCTGCAGGGAGCGGTGATCCAGAACATCAACCATGGCCTCACCACCGGAGCGCTCTTCCTGCTGGTGGGGATGTTGTACGAGCGGCGGCACACCAAGAAGATCGCCGAGTTCGGGGGGATCGGCCGCCCGATGCCGATCTTCGCCGGGCTCTTCCTGTTCGCCACCTTCGCCTCGATCGGGCTGCCGGCGCTCAACGGGTTCGTGGGGGAGTTCCTGGTCCTGATCGGTGCCTTTCCCACGGTCCCCGTCCACGCCATCATCGCCGCCTCCGGGGTGGTCCTGGCCGCCATCTATCTGCTGTGGGCGTACGAGAGGGTGTTCACCGGAGAGCCAGACAAGGCCGAGAACAAGGCCCTCATCGACGTCTCCGGTCGGGAGATCGCCCTGATGGCGCCGCTGGTGATCCTCATCGTGCTGCTCGGTGTCTACCCCAACATCCTTCTCGACCGCACCGCCCCCTCCACCGAGGCGGTGCTCGATCGGATCGAGGCCTCGACCGACTTCGTGGTGCCGGCGCCCGGTCGTCTGGCCGACGTGTTCATCGCCTCGGAGGAGGACGGCGAATGATCGCCCAGGCCTCACTCCCTCCGGTGTCGTGGGTGGCGATCGCCCCCGAACTGGCGCTCGCCATCGGGGCGGCACTGGTGCTGCTGGTCGATGTCCAGTGGAAACCGCGGGCCCGGGTGCTGGGATGGGTGGCGGGGACGACGGTGTTGCTGGCCTTCGGGCTGGCACTCTGGCAGAAGAGCGAGGTCGCCGACATCTTGACCACCGGGGCCGCCGATCCGGCGTTTCTCGACCGGTTCACCCCGTTCGAGGGGATGCTGGCGCTCGACCCGGGAGCGGTGATGGCCCGCTTCATCATCCTGATCGTGACGGGGTTGGGGATCGGCGCCGGCTGGAAGCTCTTCGAATCATTGGGCAGACGGGCAGCCGAAGCTCTCGCCCTGATGCTCTTGTCGGCCGCCGGGTTCTCGCTGATGGCGGCGTCTCTCCATCTGGTGATGATGTTCCTCGGACTCGAGATCGGGTCGATCGCGCTGTACGTCCTCGCCGGCATCACCCGGGAGCGGGCACAGTCCGACGAGGCCGCAATCAAGTACTTCCTGCTCGGTTCGGTGGCTTCGGCCGTCTTCATCTACGGGGTTGCCCTGATCTATGCAGGCACCGGGCGCCTCAACCTGGGTGAGATCCAGGTGTACCTGGGCGAGATCATCCTGACCCGGCCGGCCGTGCTGCTGATGGGCCTGGCCCTGGTCGTCGTCGGTCTGGCATTCAAGGTCTCAGCCGCCCCGTTCCACGCCTGGGCGCCCGACGTCTACCAGGGGGCGCCGGCCGGGGTGGTCGGCTTCATGGCGTCGGTCGCCAAGGTGGGCGGGTTTGCGGCGCTGATCCGGGTGCTGCTGACGGCGTTTCCCGGGCTGGCGGGTGACTGGCGGCCGTTGGTGGCCGGAATCGCCGCCCTGTCCATGGTGGTCGGGGCAGTGGTGGCGGTGGCGCAGACCGATGTGAGGCGGATGCTCGCCTACTCGGGGGTGGCTCACGCCGGGTTCATCCTCTCCGGACTGGTGGCGGGTGGCCCCGGGGCGGGAGCGATGTGGTTCTACCTGGCCGTCTACACCCTGCAACTGGTTGGTGCGTTCGGGGTGGTGGCGGCCGTTTCCGGGGCGGGTGCCTCCGGTTCCGACCTGGCGGCCTACTCCGGTCTGGCCCGCCGAAGCCCGCACCTGGCCGTCTCGCTGGCGGTTTTCCTCCTCGGCATGTCCGGGGTTCCACTCACCTCGGGGTTCATCGCCAAGTTCGGCGTCTTCCAGCAGGTCTGGATCGCCGGGTACGAGTGGCTGGTGGTGCTGGCGCTCCTCAGCTCGGTGGTCGCCTTCTTCTTCTATCTCCGGGTGATCGTGCGGATGTTCATGGAGGAGGGGGACGATCTGGTCCAGCCGGGAGTTCCCCTCGTTGCCCGGACCGTGCTGGTGGGGGCGGCGCTGGCCACCGTCGCCCTCGGGGTGCTCCCCGGTTATCTCCTCGACCTGGCC
>DAIOGO010000074.1:0-12543 GCA_036745195.1 Actinomycetota bacterium
CCCCGCCACCAGGCACCACCGCCGGACGCCGACCGCGAACCGCCGGGCGCCGCCGTGGTGGGATGGCCATCATTGGGCCCCGAAGCGCGATAGGACGGTCCACATGCTCTTGCCGAGGATGTTCAGGTCGAGCCACAACGACATGTTCTTCACGTAGTAGAGGTCGAACATGAGTTTCTCCACCGTGTCGACTTCGTCGTCGGCGTACCCGAAATTGACCTGGGCCCAGCCGGTGATCCCGGGCCTCACGAGGTGGCGGTAGTCGTAGAACGGAATCGCCCGCGAGAACTGCCGCACGAATTCGGGCTGTTCGGGGCGAGGTCCGACCAGCGACACCTCCCTCTTGAGCACGTTGATCAGTTGTGGAATCTCATCGGCCCGTACCTTCCGCAGCATCCTCCCAACCCGGGTCAGACGTTCGTCGTCCACCGCCGCCATCTGCGGGCCCTCCCGCTCGGCGTCGGCGCGCATCGTCCGAAACTTGTACATCGTGAACGTTTCGCCATCGTGCCCGACGCGGGTCTGCGAGAAGATCCCCGGCCCGGGCGAGTCGAGCTTGACCAGACACCAGATCAGTGCGCCCAATGGAACCCAGATCGGGGCCAGCAGCAAGGTCAGTGTGAGATCGAGGGCAGCTTTCACCGGGAGGTACGAGGCCGACTGCTCGACCGGTGTCCTCAGTTCCCACCCTTCGGCCAGGTGAACGATCGCCATCCTCCCGGTGTGTTCCTCGTACACCTCGCTCAGGGAGCGGACCGGATATCCGGCCAGGTTGGAGGATGCCACGAACTGGGCCATCTCCTCCGAGAGGACCGCCCGCAGATCAACCGCCAGTGTGGTCCCTGGCTCCGGTCGGGCCGGCACCTCCTGGCTGGCAGGGTCCAGGATATCGACCACCCGGGCATGGGGGGTGGCGAGAAGATCGTCGATGAGACGCTTCTCGCTGGTGACGACCAGCACCATCTCGGACCAGGGCCTCGAGCGGAGAACGGCGCGGTGGGCGAGCGAAAGCCCGAACATCACCGTCACCGTGATGGCGATGAACGGACGAGAGAAGTACTCGGTCCGCGTGAAGACGATCGTGGCCGGCGTAACCATGGCGGTGGTGGTGGCGATGAACAGCGCCCGGCCGTAACTCGGTCGAGGAGCGCGCGGCCCGATCGTCCAGCGCGACAACACGGTTCCGATCACCATGCCGGCGAACATGAATCCGATGAGCGGAACCAGGCCGCCTCCACTGGTGCGAAAAGGGGGGACCCGGGTGGGCAACGGGGTGTCGAAGACGATCCAGGAAGCCACCGCGACACCAACGGTGAGCGAAGCAAGATCGAAGAGAAAGACCCGGGCCAGGACACGCCGGCGCATGGATGACGAGCCTAGCCGGAGCCGTGATCCGGCCCGGCTGACCGGCTGCCAGAAGTCTCGGCTGCGTAGTCGGTCATCGGCCGCTCCCAAACCATGCCAGGACCCGATCGGCGACGGCGCCGGCGGTGAACCCGAACCGCTCCGCCAGCACCTCGGCGGGGGCCGACGCCCCGAAGTGATCGATGCCGATCCTCAGGCCCTCCAACCCCACGATCCTCTCCCATCCGAAGGTGGAGGCCGCTTCGATCGAGACGGCCGGAAGGCCTCCCCCCAACACCAAAGCCCGATACTCGGCGGACTGCTCGAAGAACGCCTCCCAGCACGGCAGGCTCACGACCTGGGCGGAGACGCCCCGTTCGAACAGAATCGACGCCGCATCGATCGCCACCGCCACCTCCGAGCCGGTTGCCACCAGCACCAGGTCGTTGCCGCTTCTCAGGACGTACCCACCCTGGCCTACGCCACCTCTCGGTCGATCGAGGACAGGCAGGTTCTGACGGCTGAGAACCAAGGCCGTCGGTCCGGTGGTCCGGTTGAGGGCGACCTCCCAGGCTTCGACGGTCTCGGTGGCATCGGCCGGGCGTATCACCCACAGATCGGGCATCGCCCGCAGGGAAGCGAGATGTTCGATCGGCTGATGGGTGGGGCCATCCTCGCCGAGTAGAACGGAATCGTGGGTCCAGACCCAGATCGAGGGCACCTTCATCAGCGCCGAGAGACGGACTGCCGGCCGCATGTAGTCACTGAAGACGAAGAACGTCGCTCCATAGGCTCGCAGTCCCCCGTGCACCGTCAGCCCGTTGACGAGGGTGCCCATGGCGTGCTCGCGGATTCCGAACGCGATGTCCCGAGCCTCCCGATCATCCCGGGAGAACAGTCTTCCGTGCTCGATCTGGGTCTTGGTCGACTCGACCAGATCGGCGCTGCCACCGATGAAACCCGGGACCTTGGCAGCGATCTCGGCAAACAGCTTCCCCGAAGCAGCACGAGTGGCGATGGGGACGGCGGCCTCGAACCCCGGCCCGTCGAGATGGACAGGACCGGGTGAATAGTGCTGTGACCAAACCCGGGCGCGCGACGGATCTTCCATTGCGGTCGCCTTCCGCGCCTCCCATCGTTGGCGGGCGACGCTTCCCCGTTGCATGGCCTGGGCGAAGAACTGATGGACGCCGTCCGGGATCTGGAAATCGGCCTCCGGGTCGAGCCCCATCCCGAGCTTGGCCAGGCGGATCTCCTCCACCCCGAGCGGTGCCCCATGGCTCTTGGCCTTGCCGGCCAGGTTGGGCGCACCGTTGGCGATGATGGTGTGGGCGATGACGAGTGAAGGGCGGTCCCCGATCGCCAGCGACGCCTCCGTGGCCTCGGCGATGGCCGGCCGGTCGTGCCCGTCGATGTCCTCGACATGCCACCCGACTGCCTCGAACCGGGCACGAACGACCTCCGTGAATGTGTTGTCGGTTGGACCGTCGATCGAGATCTCGTTGTCGTCGTAGTAGTAGAGCAGCCGGCCCAGACCGAGATGTCCGGCCAGCGACGCAGCCTCGGCGGAGACGCCCTCCATCAGATCTCCGTCGGACACAAACCCGAAGGTCCGGTGGTCGACGAGGTCGCTACCCAGGCGCGCCCGGAGATGTTCTTCGGCGATCGCCAAACCCACCCCGGTTCCGAACCCCTGGCCGAGCGGCCCGGTGGTGATCTCGATTCCGAGCCGGTGGTCGATCTCCGGATGCCCGGCGGTGTGGCTCCCCCACTGACGGAACGAGCGCAGATCGTCGAGGCCCAATGGGAACCCGCACAGATGAAGCAGCGAGTAGAGGAGCATCGAGCCGTGGCCGTTGGAGAGGACGAAACGGTCCCGATCTTCCCAATCGGGCATCCCCGGGTCGACCTTCAGGTACTTCGTCCAGAGGACCACCGCCAGGTCGGCCATTCCCAACGGCATCCCTGGATGCCCGGAATTGGCTCTCTGAACCGCGTCCATCGAGAGTCCTTTGACGGTGTTGACGGCGAGTTGCTCGAGGTCCATGAACGGGCAGGGTAACGACCGGTGATCGGGTTCGGAGAACGGATGGAAGGACTTCGCCAATGGCCGTTGTCGGCGTGCCACGACCGCAGGGCTATATTGCCCCGACATGCTCCCGGGGTGGTTTCACGTGACCAGCGCGCTCCTCGTGATCAGTGGGGGGGCCAAGATCTACGACGCCGGCGCCACGGCCGGAGCCCTGAGAGCAGCTCGGCTGCCTTCTGCTCCGATCCTGGTCAGGGCACTTGGCCTTGCCGAAATCGTGATCGGCTCTGCCGGATTGTTGTTCGGACGGGCCGCCACCTTCGGTCTGCAGGCAGGCTTCTACGCCGGGTTCGCCGGGTTCGTCCTGATGGCTCTCGTCCGGCGCCTCCCGATCCAATCATGCGGCTGCTTCGGTCGGTCGGACACGCCGCCCACCTGGATCCACTTCGCCGTCAACATCACCGCCATGGCCGTGGCTCTTCCGATCGGAGCCGAGGTTGGCCCGGTCTGGGAGACGATCGCCGACCGACCCGGGTACGGGCTGGCCTACCTGGGGTATGTGGCTCTCGGCACCTACCTGCTCACCATCGTCCTGACACAACTCCCTTCCACCTTGCGGCTGGCCCATCGATGAGCGTGGCCCTGGTAGAGGCGGCAGCTCGCGCCCTCGAGTCGAGAACCAGCCGTCGGGGCTTCTTGCGCAGGGCGGCGCTGGCCGGGTCGGCGATGGTCACCGCCCCGATGGCGTACGCCCTGAGACCCCTCACCCCGATGCAGGCCCTGGTATTGCCCGGGAACTGCGCCGGACAGAAGTGCGCCGAGGGATGGACCGAGTTCTGCTGCAGCCTCACCGGGGTCAACACCTGCCCGCCGGGGACGCTGGTTGCGGGCTGGTGGAGAGCCGAAGGTTCGGGCTATTGCTCGGGCGGGTCTCGGTACTACATGGACTGCAACAACGCCGACTGTGGTGGGTGCGGATGCGGGGCGACCGGAACGTGCGGCAACGACTGTGTCAGCTGCGGATGCCATTGCACCGACGACCGCTGTGACCTCTGGAAGACCTGCTGCACCCGGTTCCGGTATGGACAGTGCAACCAACATGTTGCCTGCGTCGGTCCGATCGTGTGCCGCGTCGTCACCTGTGTACCCCCCTGGGAATGGGATTCCACCTGCACCAAGTCCGATGCCCAGGCCGACGTGACGAGGTTCCACGACTCGGCCTGCCTCCATCCGCCGGTCAAGCCCTACTACACCCTGCCCGGAGTGGTGAGAGACTCCACCTGGCTGTTACGCGCACAACCCGGGCCGGGAGCGGTCGACCAGACCTTCGTCCTGGGAGTGGTCGGAGATGTGCCGTTGATGGGAGACTGGACTGGGGCAGGTGTCGCCACCGCCGCGGCGGTACGAGGCGTCCGCCAAGGGAACCTCGGAGACCAGACGAGTCTGGTGTGGTACCTCCGTCAGGTTGAAGGCACAGGACAGCCTGACCTCATCATCGACTACGGGGCTCCCGGGGACACTCCGGTGGCGGGGAACTGGACCGGAAACGGAGTGGACACGATCGGCGTCGTGAGAGGGAACCAATGGTTGCTCCGAACCCGTAACAGCGGGGGTCCACCCGATATCGTCGCCACCTTCGGAGAACCCGGTGACATCCCGGTCGTTGGAGACTGGGACGGAGACGGCCGGGATGGCATCGGGATGGTGCGCGGATCCACCTGGTACCTGCGCAATTCCGCCACCACCGGACCCGCGGAGTACGTGTTCGACTTCGGCGACCCGACGGCGATTCCGCTGGCGGGGGACTGGGACGGGACGGGGAACGATTCACCCGGGCGGTTCAAGGACGGTCAATGGACCTATTCGAATCGGCTGACCGGTGGACCTCCCGACGGACAATTCTCATTCGGCGTGACCGGTGATCGACCGGTGGTGTGGCGACGCCTGGGGGCCGGCTGATGCTTGCCCTCGTCATCCTCGAGGCCGTCGTGATTCTCCTCCTGGCCGTCTTGGTTGCCGGCCTGTTGCGGAGTCATGCCGAAATCCTCCGCTCTCTCCATGCACTCGGCATCGAAGACGGCACTCAGCGTCTCGCTCCACCGCGGACCGGTCACAGTGGCCCCGGGCGCCCGGCCGAGCTGGCCCCGGAGGCGATCACGGGCGTCTCTCCCCACGGGCAGGTGGTCTCGGCCAGCCTGCGCGGGTCTCGCGGGCACACCTTGCTGGCCTTCCTCTCGACGGGCTGTACGACCTGCCGTCCCTTCTGGAAGGCGTTCGCCCAGGACCTCGAGCTTCCTTTCCCTGACATCAGACCGGTGATTGTCACCGCCGGACCGGACCGGGAGTCGCCCGGCGAGCTGGCGTCGATGGCACCGCCCAACGTCCTGCTGATCATGTCGAGCGAAGCGTGGGACGCCTTCCGCGTCCCGGGAACCCCGTACTTCCAACTGATCGCCCCGTCCGGCGATGTCATCGGGGAGGGATCGGCCGGTAGCTGGCCCCGTCTGGCCGATCTGGTGAGGCGGGCAATGGGCGACAAGGACCACTCCGATCACCTGCGACGCACCACCTCCGAACGTCTGGCGGACACCGACCGCGAACTGCTGGCGGCCGGCATCGAGCCCGGTGATTCGATCCTGTACCAGAAGCCGCAACAGCCGTGATCGGAATCGCCGTTGCGGCCCTGGCTGCCATCCGCTCGACCTGGTCTCCTTGAGGGGAGTCGATGCTGACCAGCATCCACCCGCTCGGTGAGCGGGCACGTAACAACCGGTGGTGGATCACGGTGGGGGCGTTCACACTCGCCTCCGTGGTTGTCGCGGCCGGGATCGGAGCGGTACTCGGCGCTCTTGGAGGTCTGGTCTCGATCGGCCCCGCCTGGGCGGGCGCCATCGCTGCGGTCGCCGCGATCCTGGCGGGAGGAGCAGACCTCGCCGGCATTCGAGCGCCCGGACCGAGCCGACAGGTCAACGAACGGTGGATCGGCGAGTACCGGGGATGGGTGTACGGGGCCGGGTTCGGAGCTCAACTCGGATCCGGGCTGGCCACCTTCGTGGTCACCTGGGGGATCTACGCCGTGTACCTGGCCGAGTTCCTGACGGGTGAAGCGACCGCCGGGGCACTCATCGGCTCTGTCTTCGGCTTCGGACGGGCCGGGCTGTTGATCGCATCATTCAGAATCGATCGTCCATCCCGATTATTGGCCTTCAACCGTGCTCTCGCCTCGATGGCGCGGCCTGCCCACTTCGGGATCGCAATCACCATGCTCCTCGTCGGACTGGGGGCACTCCTGTGAAACTGACCGGAGCGGGTATCACCGTCAACCTCCCCTCGGGATGGGAGGGGTCGATCGCCCCTTCCGAGACACTTCCCGACGGCGCCATCCGTCACTCGGTGACACATGTGGCCAACTTCGCCCTTCCGGCCCAGCGTGGCGACTACGGCGGAGGAGCGGTGGAGGTGATGCACCCCGGTGACGTGTTGATCATTCTGCTCGAGTTTGATCAGGCGTCGATCTCCCAACCGCTGTTCGCCCGCAAGGGTCTGCCTGCTCCCTTGCGGGCATCCGACTTCAGCCGCGAAACGCTGCAGCGGTCAATCGTCGGTCAGGGAGGCTGCCAGTACTTCTTCCAGCAGACGGGTCGGGCATTCTGCCTCTACATCGTCGTCGGAAGCCACCTCGACCGGGTCGACGTCCTCCCCGTCGTCAACCAGATCCTCGGCTCTATCGAGATCGCCCCATGAGACGGGGACTGGCAGTCCTGGTCGTTGTCGCCATGGCGATCGTCGTCATGGCCAACCCCGAACCGGCCTCTGGATTCGACGTGAGCGGGAGCTTCGTCGATGACGACGGCAGCCCGTTCGAAACGGACATCGAAGCGATATTCGCCGCCTCGATCACCAAGGGATGCGGCCCCAGAACCTACTGTCCTGGCGCGGCCGTGACCCGGGCCCAGATGGCCTCGTTCCTTGCTCGGGCGCTGAAGTTGACCGCCATTCCCGCCGGACCGTTCGTCGACCTCGGCGCGAGTCCGCACGCCGGGGACATCAATGCCATCGCCGCGGCCGGGGTGACGTTGGGTTGTGCGCCCGACCGATACTGCCCCGAGGCGAATGTGAGGAGGGACGAAATGGCCTCCTTCCTCGCCAGGGCGTTCCGTTTGACCAGCGCAACTCCCTCATTCACCGACGTGGGGCTCAATCCCCATAGCGGTGCGATTGGAGCCATCGCCGTGGCCGGGATCACCAAGGGTTGCGGCCCCACCACCTACTGCCCGGCCGGTGCGGTCACACGGGAAGAGATGGCGGCATTTCTACGCCGGGCGCTGGGTCTGGCGCCGGTCTACCCGCGACTGTCTCTCTCAGACGGGCTCCCGGAGAATTGCACGAAAGATGGGCTGTCGTGCCAGGCTGCCATCGCCATCCCGTTCCGAACCGCCTACCGGATCTCGGAAGGGGTCTACGGTGTCGTTCCCTTCCGGCCCGGCGAAGAAGCGGCCCTTATCGCCGGCTCCACCGGACCGGCCGTCTTCCTGGACGGCTCCCAACTTCCCCTCGTTGCCCAGCCGGTGACCAACACCGGGAACCTGGCCGTGAGGAGATTCGAAACGGTGGTGAGTCTTGCGCCCGGTTCGCACCGCTTCGTCGTCCAGTGGTTCTGGCAAGGCAAGCTCACCAAGACCATGACGGTGAATGTGACGGTGGGGTGAGTTCGATCGCCGGGAGCGAGCAACCTCCAGGGGACGCTCCCCGATCGGTCACTCGACGGCCACAAGCTGCCGGGGTGAGTCGTTGAGGCAAACGGCATTGCCACCGGGCTCGATCACGCAGATGTCCTCGATCCGCACCCCGAACCGTCCGGGCAGGTAGATCCCCGGCTCGATGGAGAAGGCCATGCCCGGCTCGAGTTCCTGCTCGTTGCCTGCCACCAGGTAGGGAGGCTCGTGTGTCTCCAGACCGATCCCATGGCCGACTCGATGCACGAAGTAGTCGCCGTAGCCGGCCCGTTCGATCACCTCCCGGGCTGCCTTGTCGACCTGCTCGGCCCTCACCCCGGCGATGGCGGTCTCCCGGCCTGCCAGTTGGGCCTCCTCGACGACGGCATGGACCCGGACGAGATCCGGATCCGGGCTCCCGACCACGAACGTACGAGTGGTGTCCGAGCAGTATCCGTCCATCCGGCCGCCGAAGTCGACCACCACCGCATCACCCCTGACGCAGATGCGGTCGCCCGGCTCGTGATGGGGTGAGGCGCCGTTGGGGCCGGATGCCACGATCGCGAAACTGACAGTGTGGTGTCCTTCCTCCCGGATCATCGTGGCGACGTCACGGGCGATCTCGCGCTCGGATCGACCCTCGAACCGGAGTTCGCGTGGGATGCGTACGGAGACCCGATCGGCGGCCGCTCCTGCTGCCCGCAACATCGCAATCTCGGCGGGCTCCTTGCGGATTCGCAGCTCGGTGATCAATGTCGATGCCGAAACGAAGGTCGTCTCGGTCATCCGAGCAAGCAACCGGAGCAGGAAGAGCGCCCACGTCTGATCACCGATCGCTGCCACCGCCGGCCGAGCGGCGGCGGCCACCACGAGGCCGATCGGATCATCGGTCTCTCCCCATTCCCGCACCTCGAAGGGACCGGGAGGAACTCGAGGCGCCTCCAGTCGGGGAACGACGAGCGAAGGAGTGCCCTCCATCGGCAATACGAGCATGGTCAGTCGCTCCAGCGGCATCGCCTCATAACCGGTGAGGTAGGGAAGATCGGCACCAACAGAGACGAGCAGGCAGTCGACCCCCGAGTGCTCCATCTCCCGTCTGACCAGCTCGACGCGATGAGCGAAGTCGATCATGTCCGCGCCCGCGATCCGATCTTCACAGGCGTGAGGCCACGATCACTCGCGTTTCCGGCCACATGTTCCAGGACCCCGGCGGTGGCGTCTTTGGCGTGATAGCTCGACCTCACCAGCGGGCCGGACTCGATGTGGGGGATCCCGATCGACTCGCCGAAGCTCTTGTACCGGGCGAACTCATCCGGATGGACGTATCTGTGAATCGATCGATGGCGCGGGGTGGGACGCAGGTACTGGCCGATGGTGATGATGTCCACCCCGACCGCCCGCAGATCTGCCAGCGCCCCCAGCACCTCGGATTCGGTCTCGCCCATGCCGACGATCAGCCCCGATTTGGTCAGCCCTTCCGGATTGAGCCACCGGGCCCTGGCCAGCAGCGCCAGTGAACGGCCGTAGCTGGCCGAGGTCCTGATCTCGCGCTGGAGTCTGAGCACGGTTTCGGTGTTGTGGTTGAGAACGTCGGGACGGGCCGCCATCAGCGTCTCCAGCGCCCGGGTGTCACCCTTGAAGTCGGGAATCAACACCTCGATGTCGGTCCCCGGTGATTTGATCCGCGACTGGACGATGGTCTCGGCGAAGATCGAAGACCCCCCGTCTTCGAGATCGTCGCGGTTCACCGAAGTGATCACGGCGTGGCTCAGGTTCATGGTGGCGATCGCCTCTGCGGCCCGGAACGGTTCGAAGATGTCGAACTCCGTCGGTTTCCCGGTCGTGACGTTGCAGAACCCGCAGGCCCTGGTGCACTTGTCGCCCAGGATCATGAGGGTGGCCGTGCCCATCCCCCAGCACTCGAAGATGTTGGGGCAGCCCGCCTCCTCGCACACGGTGTGGAGCTCGAGACCCCGCATCAGCTTCTTGAGGTCCCGATAGTCCGCATCCATCCGGGCGGTGACCCGCATCCACTCCGGTCGCTCCGGTTCGCCGGGGAGCCGCCCGTTGACCAGCACCGGCTCGGCGGCGCGCCGCTCGGGTGAGAAGGTGCCTTCGGCCAGCAGCCGGTCGACCTCGAATTCTCTGCTCTTGCCCTGACCCCGGGCGAACGCGGCCAGTTGCACTTCGTTGTCGCCGTACCCGAACACCCGCTCGAACTCGGGGACGAAGACATCGACCGCCTCCTCGAGCGTGACCCTGCGACCCAGCAGCCGGGTGAGCGAGGTGACGGCGCGGTCGGTGATCCCGCACGGGTTCATCCGCGAGAAGTAATCCATGTCGGGGTCGAGGTTGAGGGCGAAGCCATGCATCGTCACCTGGCGCGACACCCTCACCCCGATGGCGGCGACCTTGCCCTCCTCGGTCCACACCCCGGTCAGGCCCTCCTCACGCCATCCCTCGATCCCGAAGCGGGCCAGGGTGTCGATCAGGACCTGCTCGACCGAGCGGACGTAGGGGACGATCATCTTGGGATCGTCCAACTGGAGGATCGGGTACCCGACCAACTGACCGGGACCGTGATAGGTGATGTCGCCTCCCCGGTCCACCCGGTGCAATTCGGCATCGAAGGACGCCAGCATCGCTTCGGGGATCAGCAGGTTCGACCCGTTGCCGTTTCGCCCGACGGTGTAGACGTGGGGGTGCTCGAGCAACAGCAGGTAGTCATCGGCGGTTCGCCCCACCACCTTGCCCTCGTGTATCGCCCGTTGTAGGTCCCAGGCCTCGAGGTAGGGCAGCCGCCCCAACCAGCGGGTCCGCAGCAGCCGGCCCGAACCGACCGGGTCTCCCGAGTCTCTCAAGCCAGCTCCTGCTCCCAGTCCCATCCCTCGAGGTTCTGCTTGATCCGCTGCAGGAACAGCACCGCGGTGGATCCGTCGAACGCACGGTGATCCCACGACAGGCCCAGATACCCGATATGGCGGATGGCGATGACGTCCTCCCCGTCGGCCCCCGTCACCACCGCCGGTCGTTTGGTGACGGTGTCGGTCGAGAGGATTCCGACGTTGGGGACGTTGATGATCGGCGCCGACATGAACGAGCCAAACGGGCCCGGGTTGGTGATGGTGAAGGTCGATCCGGCGATGTCGTCCGGTTCCAACTTGCCTGCCCTGGCCTTGTCGGCCAGGACCTTGACCTGGCGAGCGAGACCGACCAGTCGCAACCCGTCGGCATTCTTGATCGAGGCCACGATCAGTCCTTTGCCCCCGAGGTCGATTGCCACCCCGAGATTGACGGAGCGATGGAACACCGCCTTCTTCTCCTCGAGGAAGAAGCTGGAGTTCACCACCGGATACTCGCCGAGGGCGTCGATCGTGGCACGGGCGATGAACGGCAGATAGGTGAGCGAGAATCCCTCGTCGGCCTTGAACCGGTCCTTGTGCCGTTGCCTGACTCGTTCGACCCTCTCGTAGTCGACCTCGACCGAGGTCCACACGTGGGCGGCGGTCTGCTTGGCCCTGATGAGGTTCTCCCCGATCCGAACCCTGAGACGATCGAGCGGGATGACCTCGTCATCGCCCTCGGCGGCGACCGGGGCGGGCGGGGCAGGGCGGGTGGCGGCCGGGGCCGGGGCGGTCACCGGTGCCGGGGCCGCCGCCACCACCGGAGCGGCGGGAGGAGGCGAGGGCGGTTCGGCGACGGGCGCGGCTTCAGCCACCGGCGTGGGGACCGGAGCCGCCACCGGGGCGGCCGGAGCAGGGCCGGCGGCAATCACCGCTTCGACGTCGCGTCGGGTGATCCGTCCCCCTTCGCCGGTTCCCGTGATCGAACCGGGGTCGATCGAGTGCTCGCGCAGCAGCTTGCGAACGACCGGCGACAGCAACCGGCCGGAATCGGTTCCCGACACCCGCGAGTCCGGTGTCGAGTCGCTGGCAACCGGGACTGAAGATGCCGCCGACTCCATCGGAGCCGGTGGGGGCGGGATGGGCGGCATCTCAGGCTCCACGACTGTGACGGGTTCGTCCGCCGGACTCGGGACTCGAGACTCGGGACCCGAGACGCCGACGGAGTCGGCGATGACACACATGGCGGTCCCCACCGCCACCGTCGCCCCCTCCGGAGCCAGGATCTCGGTCACCACCCCCGACACCGGCGACGGGACCTCGGTGTCGACCTTGTCCGTCGAGATCTCCACCAACACCTCATCGGCCGCCACCGAATCACCCACCTGCTTGGCCCAACGCAGGATCGTCCCCTCGGTCACCGTCTCCCCCAACTGGGGCATGGACACCGTCGTTGTCATCGATGCTCCTCTCAGTGCAATCCTCGGCCTGTGGCCGCCAGCAACGTCTCCCCTACCGCCTCGGACAGGGTTGGATGGGCATGGATGAAGGCGGCGGCTTCGGCGGGAAGCGCCTCCCAGCCGATGGCGTACATCAACTCGTGGATCATCTC
>DAIOGO010000075.1:0-12525 GCA_036745195.1 Actinomycetota bacterium
CAGTGGTTGCGACTTCGGGCGGTTCGGTCAGCTCGGTGGATGCCGGGTTGTACCGAGCGGCCTCGATCGGTGACTTCGTCTGGCTCGATCTCGACGGCGACGGGATCCAGGACGGCGGCGAGCCCGGCGTGGCCGGAGCCACCGTGACCCTGTCGGGGACCGACGGGGCGGGGGCCACCGTCAACCTGGTCACCACCAGTGCTGCCACCGGTTTCTACGGGTTCTCCGGTCTGGTCCCGGGAACCTACCAACTGACGTTCGTCCTCCCTGGCGGCCTGCTCTTCAGCCCCCAGGACGCGGGGAGTGATGACGCCCTCGACTCCGACCCCGACTCGTCGGGAGCGATCGCCGGTCTGACCCTCATCTCCGGTGCAGCGGTGGATTCGGCCGATGCCGGCGCCTTGCCGGCGGTCATCGGTGATCGGGTGTGGGAGGACCTCGACGGGGACGGGATCCAGGATGCCGGTGAGCCGGGGATCGCCGGCGTGACCGTGACGCTCTACGCCGCCAACGGGACGACCGTCCTCGGCACGGACGTCACCGACGGCTCCGGGTCCTACCAATTCCTCGTGATCCCCGGCAACTACGTGGTCGGCTTCGCCGCCCCGGGTGGTCATTCGTTCACCGTCTCCGATGCCGGTTCCGACGACGCCCTCGACTCGGATGCCGACGCCACCGGATCGAGCGGGCTCATCGCGGTGACGGGGCCCTCCGGCACCGCGGCGATCGATGCCGGCCTCTACCGACCGGTGCTGCTCGGTGATCGGGTGTGGGAGGACAGCAACGGCAACGGGCTGCAGGACGGGTCGGAGACCGGTATCGAGGGGGCAACCGTCACCCTCTACCGGTCGGACGGAATCACCCTGGTGGCGACGACCACGACCAACGGCTCCGGCAACTACTCGTTCACCGGGCTGACGCCTGGTTCGTACGTCGTCGAGTTCGACGTGTCGACCGCGACCATCCCCGGTCTGACACTCACCACCCAGGATGCCGGCAGCGACGTCATCGACTCTGATCCCGACCCTGTCACTGGACGCCTCGCCGTGACTCTGACTTCGGGGGTCGACGTCGTCTCGGTCGACGCCGGCGCCTTCGTGGCCGCCTCCATCGGAGACCGTCTGTTCTTCGATGTCGATGGTGATGGCACCGACGATCCCGGTGAGCCCGGGTTGCCCGGAGTCACCGTCGATCTCCTCGATGGATTCGGAGCCGTCGTCGAAACCACCATCACCGATGCCACCGGGGGTTATCTGTTCAGTGCGGTCGAGCCGGGCAGTTACACCGTGCGGGTCGTCTTCGGCTCGCTTCCCTCCGGGATCGACGTGCCCACTGCCGATCCTGATGGTGGAGCGGACGGAGAAGCGGCGGTAACGGTCACCTCGGGCGTCGACATCGACACGGTCGACTTCGGGTTCGCCGGCTCGGCCTCGATAGGCGACCTGGTCTGGTTCGACGTCGATGGCGACGGGGTCCAGGACCTCGGTGAGCCAGGTATCGCCGCCATCGCCGTGACCCTCACCTGGGCCGGATTCGACAACGTGCTGGGCAACGCCGACGACCTCACCTACTCGACGTCCACCGATGCCGCCGGCGCCTATTCGATCGGACTGCTCCCGGCCGGATCATTCGAGGTCTCGGCTGCCAACCCCGGGTCCGGGATCACAGTCCCCACTTACGACTCCGACGGCGGGGCGGATGCCTCGGCCCGTTTGAGCCTGCTGACCGGCGCCACCGACCTCGATCAGGACTTCGGCTTCACCGGCGCCGGTTCGATCGGCGACCTGGTGTTCGAGGACCTGGACGGGAATGGCGCCGCCGACCCGGGTGAGCCGGGAATCGACGGGGTGACGGTCAACCTCACCTGGCTCGGTGTCGACGGTCTCGCCTCCACCGGTGACGAGCAGGTCTACTCGACCGTCACTGCCGGAGATGGTTCCTATCTGTTCTCGGGCCTGCCGGCCGGTATCTTCGTCGTCGACGCGTCGACTCCCGCCGGATACCTGCTGTCGACCGGGAACGATCCGCTGACGGTGACGATCGCCGCGGCGGAATCGGACACGTCGGCCGACTTCGGCTATCTGCGCACGACGACGATCGGTGATCGGGTGTGGATCGACCTCGACGGTGACGGCATCCAGGATGCGGGCGAACCGGGTCTGGGCGGGGTGACGGTGACCCTGTACGCCGGGGACGGGACCACCATCCTCTCCACCACCGCCACCGATGGCACCGGCGGGTATGCCTTCTCCGGAGTCCGTCCCGGTGACTACATCATCGGATTCGGCACACCCGGGTGGTCGTTCACCACCCAGGATGCCGGCGCCGACGACCTGGCCGACTCCGACGCCGCCGCCAACGGTTTGACCGCGGTGGTGACGGTGGTCTCAGGGGTGAACGATGCCTCGATCGATGCCGGGGTGCTCCCGGCGGTGCTCGGCGATCGGGTCTTCGTCGACGAGAACGGCAACGGGATCCAGGACCCGGGCGAGCCGGGGCTGGCGGGTGTGACGGTCGAACTGCTCGACGACTCCACCGGAGCGACCCTGGCGACCACCGTGACCGATGGATCCGGTTTGTATTCCTTCCCGGTGGAGCCAGGTGCCTATCGGGTGGCCTTCACGCCCCTCTCCGGATATGTGTTCACCGCCGCCGATCTCGGCGCCGACGATGCGCTCGACTCCGACGCCGATTCCTTCACGGGCGAAACCGGCAGCGTCGTGATCACCGACGGATCCGGGAGCGACGATCTCGACGCCGGTCTCTACCTTCCGGTGAGCCTGGGGGACAGGGTATTCCTCGATGACAACGGCAATGGGATGGATGACGGAGAGCCTGGTGTCGAAGGTGCCACGGTGCGGGTGACCGGGGCCGGCCCCAACGGCCTGTTCGGCGACGGCGACGACACCACGGTGCTGGCGACCACGACTGCGACCGGTGGGTGGCAGGTCGACGGGCTCGCCCCCGGCGCCTATCGGGTGACGTTCGATCTGTCCACGGCCACCGTGGCCGATCTGGTCTTCACCACCCCCAACGTGGGAGTGGACGACACCATCGATTCCGATCCTGTCGCCGGTGTCGTCACCGGCCTCACCCTCATCAGCGGAGAGACCGATGACACGGTCGACGCCGGCGCCTATCTGCCGGTGGTGGTGTTCGGTTCGGTGCTCGAGGATCTGGCCGCCAACGGGATTCAGGAACCGGGCGACACCGGACTGGCCGGGATCACGGTCGAGTTGCTCGACGGCTCGGGAGCAGTGGTGGCGACCACGACCACCGTCGCGGGCGGGGGTTACCGATTCGAGGACCTCGCCCCCGGCACCTATTCGGTCCGTATCGATGTGACCGGCTATCTCGTTTCGCCGCAGGATCAAGGCGGGGACGACTCGATCGATTCGGACATCGATTCACTCGGTGTCTCCGACCCGGTGACGCTGGCCTCGGGTGAGTCGGCCGACATCGATGGATTGCTCTCCCGGGCGGCGATCATCTCCGATCGGGTCTGGGCCGACCTCGATTCCGATGGTGTCCAGGATGCAGGCGAGCCGGGTCTGGCGGGGGCGACGGTCTCGTTGTATGCCGACGCCGACTCCGACGGGGTTCCCGATGGTCCTGCTCTCGATTCCACCATCACCGATGGCACCGGCGGGTACTCCTTCATCGTGACCCCGGGCGACTATCTGATAGGCGTCTCGGCCACGGGCTTCCTGTTCACGCTGCAGGATCAGGGCGGGGACGACTCGATCGATTCCGATGTCGACGCCACCGGTCTGAGCGGCACGATCACAGCCATCTCGGGCCAGAACGACACCTCGGTGGATGCCGGTGTCCTCCCGGCCACCATCGGCGATCGGGTTTGGGAAGACGTCGACGGCGATGGCCTCCAGGATCCGGGTGAACTCGGCGTGGGTGCGGTCAGCGTCAATCTCTACGCTGCCGACGGGACGACCCTGCTCGTCTCGACGGTCACCGATGCGAGCGGGGCGTATGTCTTCTCGGTTGCTCCCGGTGACTACATCGTCGAGTTCGTCGCCCCCGCCGGAACGTCGTTCAGCCTGGCCGACCAGGGCGGCGACGACACCATCGACTCGGATGCCGGCATCGGAGACGGACGGGTGTCGGTCACCTCCTCCGCTTCCCTGGCGAACACCACCGTGGATGCCGGCCTCGTCGCCCCGGCTGCGATCGGTGACATCGCCTGGAACGACCTCGACGCCGATGGGATCCAGGACGCCTTGGAGCCGGGTCTGGCAGGGGTGGTCGTGAGCCTGTACCGGAGCGACGGGACCACCTTGGTGGCTTCGGCGATCACCGCCGGCGACGGCGCCTATGCCTTCAACGGACTGGCGGCCGGAGACTATGTGCTCGAGTTCGTCGGGCCGGTCGGCGCCACCCGCGCCACCGCCAACCAGGGCGGAGACGACTCGCTCGACTCCGACCCCGATCCGGGAACCGGGCGCGTGTCGGTCACCCTGGCCTCCGGGGAGACGGACACCACCGTCGACGCCGGTTTCTGGTTGGCCGCCGTCATCGGCGACCGGGTATGGGACGATCTCAACGGCGACGGGGCCCAAGACGGCGGTGAGCCGGGTCTGGGCGCGGTGACGGTGAACCTGTTCGCCTCCGACGGGACGACGCTGGTCGGCTCGACGGTGACCGATGCCACCGGGTCGTATTCCTTCTCGGTTGCTCCCGGCTCCTATGTGGTCGATGTGGACGAGAGCACGCTGCCTGCCGGTTCCACCCTCACCACCGCCAACGAACCCGCTCCTGTGACTGTGGTTTCGGGTGATGTGGTCGACACCGTCGACTTCGGTTACACGCTTCCCATCACGATCGGAGATCGGGTCTGGGCCGACGTGAACGGTGATGGGGCCCAGGATGCCGGCGAGCCGGGTCTGGGCGCGGTGACGGTGAACCTGTTCGCCTCCGACGGGACGACGCTGGTCGGCTCGACGGTGACCGATGCCACCGGGTCGTATTCCTTCTCGGTTGCTCCCGGCTCCTATGTGGTCGATGTGGACGAGAGCACGCTGCCGGCCGGTTCCACCCTCACCACCGGCAACGAACCCGCTCCTGTAACGGTGGCATCGGGTGATGTGATCGACACCGTCGACTTCGGATACCGGGTTCCGGCCGGAGTCACCCTGGTCAAGACGGCCCTCACTCCACTGGTGTTGAACAATGGGACCGCCACCTTCGAGGTCACGGTCACCAACGTCGGTTCCACTGCCCTGGTCGGGCTGGTTGTGACCGATGTGCTCGCACCCGACTGCGCCCGTCCCGCTTTCGGGCTGGCGGTGGGTGCCGCCATCACCTACACCTGCACACTGACGAATGTCACCGCCGATCTCATAAACGTGGCGTCGGTGGCGGGCGCCGACGTGTTGGGGACGCCGGTCTCGGCTTCCGACGATGCCACCGTCGACGTGATCGACCCGGGTATCACCATCACCAAGACCGCCACCCCGACCCAGGTGGTCTCGGGCGGGGACGCGGTGTTCTCGATCACCGTGAACAACACCGGTGACGTCGACCTCGCCGCTGTGACCATCACCGATCTGTTGGCCCCCGACTGTGATCGGGTGGTCGCCAACCTCGCCTCCGGTGATTCCGTGACCTACTCCTGCACCGTTGCGGCGGTCGTCGCCGACTTCACCAACTCGGTGTCCGTCGCGGCAACGCCACCGGTGGGGCCGCCCGTCACCGCCTCGGACACTGCCGACGTCGACGTGATCAGTCCTTCCTTCACGGTCTCCAAGACGCCCGATCTCCAGTATCTGCGGGCCGGTGAGGACGCCGGGTTCGTCGTCGAGATCGTGAACACCGGCGACGTCGACCTGACCAACGTTACGATCGACGATCCGGAGGCGGCCTGCGACACCGTCGCCATCGCCCTGCTGCCGGTCGGGGCCTCGCAGAGCGTGACCTGTACCACCACCGGTGTGACGGTCGACTTCGTCAACACCGTCACCGTCGAGGCCGAGGACCCGAACGGCGATCCGGTCGGTCCCGTATCCGATGATGCTTCCGTCGACGTGATCGCCCCTGCTCTCGACATCGACAAGACCCCGGCCAACCAGGTGTTGCTGCAGGGCCAGACCGCCACCTTCACCATCACCGTCTCCAACACCGGTGACTCCACGGTCACCGGCGTGGCTGTGACCGACCCGCTCGCCCCCGGTTGTGACCGATCGCTCGGTGACCTGACCGTTGGCCAGGTCGTGGCCTTCGACTGCACCGTCACCGGCGTCATCGCCGGCTTCATCAATGTGGCCGATGTGGCGGGGACCGATGTCCAGGGCCGGCCGGTGAGTGCCACCAGCCCGGCCGCGGCCGTCACGATCGAGGTTCCGGTGGTGTCGATCGACAAGACCCCCGACCTCCAGCAGGTTCCGCCGGGCGGAGACGCTCTCTTCACGATCCGAGTGACCAACGGCGGGGCGGTCGATCTGTTCGACGTCATCGTCACCGATGCCCTGACCTCCGACTGCGACCGGGTGTTCACCACCATCCCGGTCGGTGGGTTCGAGGAGTACACCTGCTCGGCCACCGGAGTCACGGCCGATTTCACGAACACGGCCTCGGTCGGCGCCGAGGATGCCGCCGGGAACCCGGCGTCGGACAGCGACGATGCCAGTGTCGAGGTCATCGCCCCCGGGATCAGCGTGACCAAGACAGCCCTCACTCCGACCGTGTATGCGGGGGAGGATGCAACGTTCTCGGTCGAAGTGGTCAACACCGGAGACGTCGACCTGACCGATGTGGTCATCGCCGATCCGCTCGCGATCTGCGACACCCTTTCGATCCCTCTCCTGGCGGTGGGGGGTTCGCGCACCCTCACCTGCACCACGGCTGCGGTGACCGGAGCCTTCCTCAACACCGTCACCGTGACCGCCGACCCACCGGTCGGCCCGGCCGTGAGCGATTCCGCCTCGGCGGGCGTGGTGGTACTGGTCCCCGGCGTCTCGATCAGCAAGACCCCCGACAGCCAGATCGCCGGACTCAATGCCACCGTTACCTTCTCCATCACGGTCACCAACACCGGGGCGACCCCACTCACCAACATCGTGATCTCCGACGCCCTCAGCCCTGGGTGTGACAGGGCCCTGGCCGATCTGGTGCCGGGCGACTCGACCTCATTCACCTGCGATTCCGACCCGGTGACGGCCGACTTCACCAACGTTGCCGTCGTCTCGGCCGAGGATCCCGCCGGCAACATCGCCTCCGACTCGGATGACGCATTGGTGGACCTGGTCGACCCGGCCATCTCGGTGTCGAAGACGCCTGACCTCCAGACGCTGCTGGCCGGCGGTACCGCCTCCTTCACCATCACCGTCACGAACATCGGGGACATCGACCTCGCCAACGTCACCGTCTCGGACCCGCTGGCTCCCGACTGCGACGCCGTCATCCTGCTGCTGGCGGAAGGCGACAGCGAGGTCATCAACTGCTCGCTGACGGGTGTCTCCACCGACTTCACCAACATCGTCACCGTCTCGGCCGCCAATCCCTTGGGTGGTGACCCCCTCACCGATTCCGACGACGCCGTGGTGGACGTCGTCCAGCCCGGGGTGGAGATCGTCAAGACCGCCACCAACCCCGTGGTGGTGGCGGGCGGCACCGCCTTCTTCGACATCACGGTCACCAACACCGGCGACCAGGACCTGGTCGGATTGGTGGTTACCGACGCCTTCGCTCCCGACTGTGATCGCGCCGCCTTCGACCTGGCCGTGGGTGGCTCGCTCGCCTACACCTGCTCTATGGTCGTGACCGACGATGTGACAAACATCGCCTCGGTCGCCGGGGCCGACACTCTCGGGAATCCGGTCTCGTGGTCGGACGACGCCATGGTCGACGTCATCCGCCCGGCATTCACCGTGGCCAAGACTCCGGACACCCAGACCGTAGTCGCCGGCGGAACCGCCACCTTCACGATCACTGTCACCAACACCGGCGATGTGGCGCTCACCGACATCAGCCTCGACGATCCGAATGCGACCTGCGCCCTATTCCCAATTGCGCCGCTCCCGGTGGGGGATTCGGAGAGTGTGTCCTGTACCACCACCGGCGTGACGGTCGACTTCACCAATACCGTCACAGTCGACGCCGACGACCCGAACGGCGACCCGGTGGGGCCGGTCTCGGATTCGGCGGACGTGACGGTGCTGACCCCGGGTGTGGGGATCGCCAAGACCCCCGATCTCCAGCAGGTTCCGACCGGCGGCACGGTCACCTTCACGATCATGGTCACCAACACCGGAGAGACGCCCCTGACCGATGTCGCGGTCACGGATCCGCTCGTGCCTGACTGCGACCGGATCTTCGCCAACCTGCCGGTGCTGGGAGTCGAGACCTACACCTGCACGGTGTCGAACGTTACGGCCGGCTTCACCAACGTCGCCCTGGTCGATGCCCTCGATCCGCTCGGCGACCCGGTCCCGCAAGCCTCGGACGATGCCGTCGTAGACGTCATCGCCCCTGCCATCACCATTGCCAAGACTCCCGACATCCAGGCGGTTCCGCTCGGAGATGCAGTGACCTTCACAATCGAGGTCACCAACAGCGGTGACGCCGACCTGGCCAACGTGACGGTGACCGATCCCCTGGCCCCTGACTGTGACCGCCTCGTCGGCGACCTGCTGGTAGGCGCCTCGGCCAGCTACACCTGCGTCCTCGATCCCGTCTTGGCGTCATTCGTCAACACCGCCACCGTCGTCGCCGATCCCCCGGCCGGCCTGGCAGTGACCGACACCGACACGGCTTCGGTCACCGTACTCATCCCCGGTCTCACCCTCACCAAGGGCCCGGCCTTCCAGACGCTGGTGCTGGGAAGCGATGTCGGCTTCACGATCACCGTCACCAACACCGGGCAGGTCGACCTGGTCGACGTCGACGTGGTCGATCCACTCGCCCCCGACTGTGACCGGGCGGATCTGGCGCTGGCGGTCGGCGCCACCCAGACCTGGACCTGCACCCTCGTCGGTCCGACCAGCGACTTCACCAACGTCGCCACCGCCACCGGCTCCGATGCCGACGGGAACGTGGTGTCCTCCACCGACTCGGCGGTGGTCGATGTCCTGGTGCCGGCCATCGCTATCACCAAGACCGCCATCGCCCCGGTGGTGGTTTCGGGCCAGGACGGCGGGTTCACAATCACCGTGACCAACACCGGTCAGGTCGATTTCGTCGACGTCGACGTCTTGGATCCGGCGCTGCCGGCGTGTGATCGGACCGATCTCACCCTGGCGGTGGGGGCCTCCGCCTCGTGGACGTGTGTTGCCCCGGCGTTGACGTCCGACCTGGTAAATACCGCCGGAGTCACGGCCCGGACGGCGAACGGGCGCACCGTCACCGATTCGTCGACTGCAGTCGTGACCGTGGGCACGCCTCCTCCGGTGACGACGGTCACGGTGGGCGACCTTTCCGGCATCCTGTTCTTCGATCTGGATGGAGATGGGATCTATGAGCCGGCATCTGGAGACGTTCCACTCCTCGACGTGACCGTCACCATCGTGGGACCGTCCGGCACCCGAGTGGTGAGCACCGATTCCGCCGGCCGGTACGAGTGGGTCGGAATTCTGCCCGGTGTCTACACAGTCACGGTCGACCTGTCCGATCCGGATCTTCAGGTAGGGAGCTTCGAGTCGACCACGTCGAACGGTCAATCGGTCAGCGTGTTGGCGGGCGCCGCCGCCACCGCCGCTCCCATCGGGTTCACCCTGGTCGTGCCGCCCACCTTGCCCGGTCCTCCGACCGGATCCACCATCGTGCCCGGTGCCACTACGACCACCATCTCCCCGGTCACGGTGCCCGATACCCTGCCCTTCACGGGGTTCTCGCTGACGTTGTTCCTGGTGGCGGGCCTCGCCCTCATCGGAACCGGTGGCAGGCTGGCCCGCCGCCGGGACGGCGACGCCGAGTCGCCCCGGCTGGACGGCTGGAACGGCTAGTCGTCAGCTCGACAACCGGACCGCAAACCCCTCGACCGAGGATGCAAATCCCCGGCGGATGGCGCTTTCGATCACGGCGAAGGCGAAGCGGGCCGTGAGGCTGCGCGGCACCACCGTCATCGAGACGGTGACGGCGGTGTCCTCTCCCACCTCGGCCAGTTCGACCACGATGGTGCCGGCCATGTCGGCGGTGTCGATGTCGAGCGTCAAACTGCCCGGTCGGTCGTGCTCGGTCACCGCCGCCCGGCCGGGGTGACGCCGTCCCCCGGCGGTGGCGGAGAAGTGGAACGATTCCAGCCTGCCGTCGACGAACTCCGGATCGCTCACGTCATCCACCCCTTCGATCGCCTCCCAACTCGACGGTCGTTGCAGGGCGGCCCACGCGTCCTCGATCGGGGTTGGGGCGAGGGCGGTGTGCCGGACGGTGGAGGAGGCCATGTCGAGGGGGAAGGGTAGAAGAACGCTCGCCGATTCCGTGTTCGGCGTCGCTCGCTCCCCGTCACGTGCATCTCGCCCTATCCTTCCGCCGATGCCCGGTCTCATGGCGTTTCATGCCCACCCAGACGACGAAGTGATCTCGACTGGCGGGATCCTCGCCCGTTATGCCGAAGCGGGGGAGCAGGTGGTCGTGGTCACCGCCACCGACGGCGCCGAAGGGGAGATCCACAACTACGACGACATCGAGTCGATCAAGCCGGTCCTGGCCGAGTACCGGGCCCGAGAGGTGCGGGACGCCCTCGACGCGCTCGGCGTCGAACACCACGAATTCCTCGGATACCGGGACTCGGGGATGATGGGAACGGATCCCAACCGGCACCCTGACTCCTTCTGGCAGAGCGACTTCATGGAGGCCACCGGCCGGTTGGTCCGGCTCGTCCGCTCGTATCAGCCGGAGGTGCTGGTCATCTACGACCCCTTCGGGGGCTATGGCCATCCGGATCACATCAACGTGCACCGGATCGGGCTCTCCGCCTGGCAGGGAGCAACCGACCTGGGCCGGTTCCCATCGGCCGACTTCGGGCCGTCCTGGGCGGTGTCCAAGCTCTACTGGACGACCTGGCCCCGATCCCGGGTCAGAAAGTTCGCCGAGGCCCGGCTGCAGGCCGGCGAGATGACCCAGGAGGAGTTCGAGGAACTCGCCGAGTCGGGAACCCCCGACGAGGACATCCACACCTGGATCGACGTCAGCGAGCGACTCCATCAGAAGGAGCAGGCGCTGCGGGCACACCGGTCCCAGATCCCCGACGACTGGTTCCTGCTGTCGGTGCCAGAGGAGTGGAAACCGCAGATCCTCGGGCTGGAGACTTTCGTCAGAGTGTTCAGCCGGGTTCCGGTGCCGGACACCGAGTCGGACCTGTTCGCCGGTCTGCGGTGAGCGACGCCTCCCTCCGCTGGAGGGAACAGTTGGAGGCGTGGGCATTGCCCGACGACCTGCTGGCAACCGCGGAGGACGACCCCTACGGCTGGCCACAAGCACTCTGGAAACGGCGTTCGGAGGGCGCCAGCGCCGTCGAGACCCCCACCACCGAGGTGGTCGCCCGCCTGCTCGGCGAACGAGGGACGTTGATCGACGTCGGCGCCGGTCGGGGGAGGGTGTCGCTCCGGTTTGCGTTGGCCGGTCACCGGTTGGTGGCGGTCGAACCCGACCCGGGGATGGCAGCGGGACTGGCCGAGGATGCCACCGGTTCCGGGGTCGTCGTCCAGATCATCCAGGAGCGCTGGCCGGAGGCGGTTGAAGGTGTTCCGCCCTCCGAGGTGGTGATGAGCGCCCATGTGGTCTACGACGTGGCCGATGTCGGTCCGTTTCTGTCGGCGATGGATCGCGCCGCCTCGGCCGGTGTCGTGGTCGAGATGAGCGAGACCCATCCGTGGTCGGATCTGGCACCGCTGTATCGGCAGATCCACGGGCTGGAGCGCCCCGCCGGTCCCTCCGCCGACGACCTGGTGGGAGTCGTTCGTCAGGTACTCGGGATCGAACCGGAGGTCGCACGGTGGTCCCGACCGGGACAGATCTGGTTCGAAGGTTGGGACGAGATCTGCGACTTCTACGGCCGCCGGTTGATCGTCCCCCGGGCCGAGCGTCCCGGCCTGCGGTCACTGCTGGCCGAGCGGGTGGTGGACCTCGACGGGCGTCTCGTCGTGGGCGAAAACGAACGCCGCCTGGTCACCATCTGGTGGCCGACCGCCTTGCAGCGGGGGAACCGGTGACCGGTTCTGTTTCTCCCTCCGAAGGGGGGACAGGTGACAGGTAACAGGTAACAAGGAAACAGCCCAGGCTCAATCGGTGGACGCAACACCGGCTTGTCCGGGAGAGCGGGGGCACGGTCCGACGGTGCTCTGACGCGTCCTGGGCGTCGTCGCGGAGTGCCCCCTCCGGCCCTTCGGGCCACCTCCCCCAACACTCGGACCCTTCGGGTCCTCGCGAGGGGAGGAGACAATCCCGCGGCATCCCCCGATGGGTGGTTCCGGTGAGTGGCGACGGGTCTTGTCTCTCCCCCCAGGAGCGAAGCGACGTTGGGGCTCTCCTATGTCAATTGGTGGTTGCGGAGGAGTTTCCAGACGTTTCGGGCGA
>DAIOGO010000076.1:0-6743 GCA_036745195.1 Actinomycetota bacterium
AAAACCGTTGAACCCGCAAGGGTTCCGTGGGTTCAAATCCCACTCCCTCCGCCAAATCCCCGAGAGCAAGGGCTCCCGAGGAGTAGCCGTCGATCCCCACTGCGATCGCTGCTTTCACCGATCGGGCTCTCTCGCTTTGTCGAGGCGGGCGAGCAACGTTCCCGGCCCGTACACCTCGATCAACTCGGGTGTCGGATCCAGCGTCGTTGCGGATGCGTGGAGCCTGTCGCGCAGCGCCTCGTCGACGCCGCCGCCGATGGCAACTGCGTCCCATCCGCCACGGAGGAGCGCCTCCACCGGATCCTGGTCGACGAGGACTCCCTCGGCGTCGTGCCCGGCGTTCCCTGCGTCGGCGAGAGCCCGCTCCATGAGGCGTGAGTGGACGCCGACGATCAGCACCCGCATCTTCATCCGTGCTTGGTGCGATGGGGGCTGAAGCCACGGGCTCCGGTCGGTTGATCCTCGATACCCCAACTCCACGACGTTTCGGGCGTCAGCTTGAACCGGCCGCCCTGGGGTGGTTCGCCGGCCGCACCGACCAGCTCGATCCGACCGTAGACGCGAATACCACGTGGGCGCCAGGGGTCGATCGACTCGAGGTCGTCGACGATGAACGCCGCCCTCGAATTGCCGGCGAGGACGTTGCGGCCCTTACGTGAGGCCGCGATGTCCATTCCGGCGATGCTGATGACCCCGTCGTCGTCGACCCGGAAACCAACTGCGGCGTTGTCGGGTTGGCCGTTGCCATCGACCGTCGCCAATCTGCCGAGCGGTTGGGATCGCATGTAGTCCACCTCACGCTTCGTGAATGCCATGCGTCAGTCAACCATGCCTGCGACCAGGATATTTCGGTCGATTTCGGGTCTCGAAGCGAGACCCCTGGGACCTTCCTCGGGTGGGGACCCTGGTGCCTGAACCACCGATCTCGGTGGCCGGCGAGCCGCGACGACCGATCTTGAAGACCTGCCTCACCGTCGGCCCCGCAAGGGTTCCGTGGGTTCAAATCCCACTCCCTCCGCCCGGAGTGTGCCGGATCGGTTCCGCTCGGTACGCTGCAGGCCACAACTGGAGAGGTGGCCGAGTGGTCGAAGGCGCTCGCCTGCTAAGCGAGTAGGGGGTGTAAAGCCCCCTCGAGGGTTCAAATCCCTCCCTCTCCGCTCTTGTGCTGCGAACCCTGGGTTCACAGCTACACGTGGTGTCGTCCTCAGCCCGCAGTTCGGTGTCGGTTGACGGCGCCCCGACGCCCGGTTTGGGTGTTTCGTAGACTGGCACCCTTGGTACGAGCGTTCCTGTTCACCGACCTCGAGTCGAGTACCCGTCTGTGGGAGGCCGCCCCCGACGCGATGAAGGTGGCCCTCGCCCGTCACGATGCCGTCCTGAAGGAGGCGGTGGGCAACGCCGGAGGGGCGGTCGTCAAGCTCACCGGAGATGGGATGCTGGCGGTCTTCGAGACGGCCGAGGCGGCGATCCAGGCGGCGGTTGCCGCCCAACTCGCCCTCACCTCCGAAACGTGGTCGACTCCCGAGCCGTTGAAGGTCCGCATGGGCCTGCACGCCGGGGAGGGGGAGTTTCGTGACGGTGACTACTTCGGGCCCGCCGTCAACCGGGCGGCGAGGATCATGGCGGCGGCCCATGGCGGACAGGTGCTCGTGTCCGGGATGGTTGCCGACCTGGTGTCGATCGACCCTCGAGGTGGTCTCACCCTTCGGGATCTGGGGACACACCGACTGAAGGACCTGACACTGCCCGAACGGCTCCATCAGATCGTGCACCCGGGTCTGCCCGACGGCTTCCCGGTTCCCGCCACGTTGGAGGCAACACCGAACAACCTCCCGGTTCAGGTGTCGGAGTTCTTTGGCAGGGAGTCGGAGCTCGCCTCGATCCGGGCGATGCTCGCCTCGCCGGGGGTACGGCTTCTCACCCTGACGGGTCCGGGTGGGGCAGGCAAGACCCGCCTCGGTCTCCAGGCGGCGGCAGAGCAACTCGGTGACTTCCCCGACGGGGTCTTCTTCGTCGATCTGGCCCCCGAAACCGACCCCGACGCCGCTTTCGAGGCAGTCGTCCGGACCCTCGACTTCTCCCCGCTTGGCGGCGGCCATCCCCTCGGCCTCCTCACGGGGTTCTTGCGTGATCGGCGGACGCTGCTGCTGCTCGACAACTTCGAACAGGTCACGGAGGCTGCCGTTGGTTTGGCGGAACTCATCCAACATTGTCCGGATGTCAAGGTGATCGTGACGAGCCGGGAGGCGCTGCGGGTGAGGGCGGAGCACGTGTTTCCCGTCCCGGCTCTCGGTCTGCCGGACCCGAGGTGGGCGGTGGAGGAGATAGCCGCG
The DNA here is from genome assembly GCA_036745195.1 of Actinomycetota bacterium. Taxonomy (GTDB): domain Bacteria; phylum Actinomycetota; class Acidimicrobiia; order Spongiisociales; family ZC4RG35; genus JBFHRE01. Next base: position 2,334 of record DAIOGO010000076.1, read on the forward strand.
TCAGAGTCGATCAGGCTGTTCGTCGAACGGGCGAGGAATGTGAGTCCGGGGTTCTCGGTGACCGATGACAACGCGGCCACACTGGCGGAGATCTGTCTTCGGCTCGACGGTCTTCCGCTCGCCATCGAACTCGCCGCAGCCAGGCTCAACGTCTTCACGCCGTCCGAACTGATGGATCGGCTTCGCTCGCGGCTGGATGTCCTCGGGGCGGGTGGGAGGGATCTGCCGGCCCGTCAGCGAACGTTGTGGGGGGCGATCGGGTGGAGTTACGAGTTGCTGGAGTCCGACGAGCGCCAGATCTTCGAGATGATGGCCGTCTTCTCACCCGTCGGGCTCGGGTCACTGGAGAGGGTTGCCCATGAGGCGCTGGGCGAGAGGGATGTGGTCGACACCATCGCCTCATTGGTGGACAAGAGCCTGATCCGCAGCGAGGACGTGGGAGGGAATTCCCGGTTCTCGATGCTTCAGACCATGAAGGAGTATGCCCTCGAGAAGCTCGCCCTCGATCCGGATCGGGAATCCCGGGTTCGCCAGGCCCACGCGGTTCATTTCACGGAGGTTGCCCGCCGACTGGGGGAGACCTTGCGGGGCGAGAGCCGGGCGGCATCGCTCGAAACCCTCGATTCGCTCCTGGGCAACCTGCGCACCGCTTGGCGGTACTGGGTGGATCTGGCGGACCTCGAACAGATCTTCCTCCTGATCGACACTCTGTGGGCCCTCCACGACGCTCGGGGCTGGTACCACTCGGCGATCGAAATGGCCAATGACGCTCTCGAGGTGCTCGCCGTCTCGGACCCGTCGGGCGAATACTCGATCGAGGAACTGACTCTGCGGACCAGCGTCGCACGTGCCCTGATGGCAGTCCAGGGATATACGGTCGAGGTCGAGCAGGCATTCCGTGACATCCTGGAACGGGCATCCGCCACCGGCGGATCCTCGGCGCAGCGTTTTCCGATTCTGCGCGTTCTGTCGTCGTACTACATGAACCTGACCGACTTCGACCGGGCCGCCGCCATCGGGAGGGAGCTCTTGTACCTTGCCGAGGTGGAGGACAACGACTCGATGAGGATCGATGGCCACTACGTGCTGGGGGCGGGGTCCGCCTTCGGTGGTGATCTCGAGGTCGGGCTGGCACACCTCGACCGCGCCATCGAGCTCTATGACCCGGGGCTGCATCCGGCCGGTCGATTCCGTCTTGGTCCGAGTCTGGGAGTCGTCGCCAATGTCGCCTCGGGCATGTTGTTGTGGCAGTCCGGTTCGCTGGTTCGAGCCATCACCCGGGTCGACACCGCTCTCGATCTCGCCCGTGACCTCGACCACCCGATCTCCCTCGCCTATGGGCTGTATCACCACGGGTTGTTCCAGTTCTACCGGCACCGATTTCCATCCTGTCTGGACCGGGCGGTCGAGCTGCGGGCGGTGGCGTCCGAACACGGCTATCCGGTGTGGTCCACCCTCGCCGACGTGCTGGAGGGGGTGGCGCTGGCCGGTCTCGGTCGTGCCGAGGAGGGCCTGGCCCTCATCGAGCACGGTGTCGAGCTGTATCGGGGGCTGACGACCCCTCCCATCTTCTGGCCGCTCATCCTCGGCCTGCGAGCGTTCGGGTTTGCATCCGCCGGTAACCCGAGAAGGGGTCTGGAGTTGGTGGACGAAGCGATCTCCGTCTCGGGTGAAGCAACACCGGAGTTGCGCCTGATGCGAGGCCAGATGCTCGTGCTTGTCGATCGGGCCGAGGAGGCAGCGGTCGAATTCCAGCAGGCGGCCAACGGTGCCCGGGCGATGGGAATGACCCTCTTCGAACTCCAAGCCCTGACCCGTCTCGTCGAGTTGGGGCCGGCCGCAGCTTCAGCCGCCGACCGGGTCGACGAGCTGGCGAACTTGGTTTCCCGGTTCTCCGAGTGTCGCACGGAGCACGACGTCGCCGTCGCCTTCGACCTGCTCGGATGACCGGCCGTGCCGCATCGTGGAACGGGAGGGCACGAGTGCCCGCCCGCATTTATCGTCCCGAAGTCGACTCCTCGGGCGGGGTCGGCTCGGCCCCACACGAAAGGACCAATCCAATGGACATGAAGCGGTTGAACGGCGGACGTGAGCCGAAGTCGCCCCTCGAACTGGAGATCATCGACTCGTACACCAAGGGCGGCATGACCAGGCGTGAATTCGTGCGCCGGGGAACCGTTGTCGGTCTGTCGCTCCCGTTGCTGAGCTCGATCATCGCCGCCTGCGGCGGGGACGGCGATGCCGCCACCACCACCGAAGGCGGCGGTCCCGCCACCACCGCCGCTCCCGGCGCCAGTACCACCGCACCGCCCGCCGCCGGAGAGATCAAGCAGGGCGGCATTCTCCGTATCGCCGCCCAGCGTCCGGGTAGCCCGCTCGACCCGGTGGCGATGGACAACATCGGCAGCTACACGCCGATCGCGGCTTCGATGGAATACCTGTGCGGCCCGGGAGAGGGATATGCGCTCGCCCCGATGCTGGCCGAGTCGTGGAGCCCCAACGACGACGGAACGGTGTGGACCTTCAACATCCGCCAGGGCGTCAAGTGGCATTCGGGCGGCGATTTCACCGCTGCCGATGTGGTCGCCACCCTCGACCGCCTCGCCCCCACCAACCTGGTTGCCTACATCGTCCCCGGTGCCGCCAAGGCGATCGACGACTACACGGTCGAAGTCACCCTCAACGCCGCCGACGGGCAGTTCCCGTATCTGGTGTCGCCCTACAACCCGCAGTCCCTCATGACCCCGGCGGACTATGAGTTGGGCACCCTCTTCGACCAGAGGCCGGACGGGACCAGTGCCTTCAAGCTCGACTCCTACGACCTCGCCACCGGCGCCAAATACTCGCGCTTTGACGACTGGTGGGGCGGCAAGGCCTTCCTCGACGGCATGGAGTTGTTGTTCTCGGACGACAATGCCACCCAGATCAACGGCCTCCTCGGCGGTCAGGCCGACGCCATCATCCAGTTCGGGGTGAGCGACGCCGACGCCATCTTCGCCAGCGATGCCGTGACGGTGAACGCCATCCGGGGGGCCGGTCATCGCCAGATCTGGTTCAACGTCCGTGAGGGGACGTTCAGCGGCGAGAACGGCGCCAAGATCCGGGAAGCCTTCGCCCTCGGCATCGACCGGCAGGCGCTCGTCGACATCGTGTTGCAGGGACGCGGGGACGTCGGCAACGACCATCCGGTCGCACCGGCGTACGAGTTCTTCGATGCCGGCCTTCCCCAGCGGGGTCGTGACATCGATCGGGCCAAGGCGTTGCTCGAGGAGGCCGGGGCCGCGGGCATGGCGATCACCATGCATGCCCCCGACCTCCAGGAGATCCCCCTGCTCGCCGAAGTGGTGCAGTCGCAGTTGAAGGACATCGGCGTCGACATCACCCTCAACGTCGAGAGCACCTCGACCTTCTACGACCGGTGGTGCAAGGTGTACGACTCGACCAACGAACCGGCAGGGTGTGATGGCGGTGAGGAGTTCGGGATCGTCGACTATGGCAACCGGGCGACGCCGGACGTGTACCTGGTCAAGGCCTATGCCACCGGAGAGTGGAACTCGGCGCACTACAACTCCCAGGAGTTCAACGACGCAGTCGCCGCCTATCAGGCCACGGTCACCCTGGACGAGCGCAAGGAGGCGATCAAGCCGGTCCAAGCCATCGCCAACCGCGACATCCCGTACATCATCCCCTACTTCTACAACACGCTCACGGCCTACGCCAAGAACGTGACGGGTGTGGTCCACACGGGTCTCGGGCACTATTACATCGGATCGGCCGGCTTCACGGCGTGATCGGAACGGACGGGCGGTCGAGACGAGGCGGGCGACTTGAAGTGGCGTGATCTGGCGATCGGGCCGATGGCGGACGGATGACTCGGTTCATCCTGAGGCGTATCGGCTCGATCGCAATCACCCTGTGGTTGCTGGCGACGATCGTCTTCGTGCTGGTGAACGTGCTGCCCGGCGACGTGGGCAGGAAGGTTCTCGGGCCGACGGCGAACGCCGACGACGTTGCCGCTTTCAACGCCAGGCTCGGCACCGATCGTCCGCTGACCGAGCAGTATGTGAAGTCGCTCGAGCGGGTCTTCACGCTCGACTTCGGGGACTCGTTCCAGACCGGTGGGCCGGTGTTGGATCTGCTCGTACCCGCCCTCGGTCGGTCGGCCAAGCTGGCGTTCCTGGCGTTCATCATCACCATTCCGCTGTCGATCGCGGCCGGGATCTACGCGGCTCGAAGGCAGGATCGATTGGCCGACCGGGTGGTGGTCAACGCCGGTCTCGCCTCCTCGTCCGTTCCCGAGTTCGTGACGGCTTCAGTCCTGCTGGCGGTGTTCGCGGTGTCTCTCAAACTCGGCAAGGTGTACGCCAACGTTCCCGAAGGCACCAGTCTGTGGGGCCAGTTGGACTATCT
>DAIOGO010000076.1:6843-12241 GCA_036745195.1 Actinomycetota bacterium
GAGAAGGTCTTCAACTATCCCGGCCTGGGGACGATGATGCTCAACGCGGTCGGCAAGAAGGACATCCCGGTCCTGCAGGCATCGGTGTTGATGGTGGGGATGATCTACATGTTGTCCACCCTCGCCGCCGATCTGATGATCGCCTTCCTCAACCCCCGGATCCGTCTGGACACCCGCTGATGAGCGACATCCAAATCACCCCCGAGGATCCGTCGCCGAACGTCGAGGACGAGGTCACCACCCTGGTGGTTGCCGCCGGGATGAGCGAGCGCAAGATGGCGCGCAAGGAGAACTGGCGCCTCATCCGCCGGCGCCCTTCGTTCATCATCGGAATGGTCATCGTCACGGTGTGGGTGATCTGCGCCCTCCTTCCCGAGGCGCTGGCTCCATTTCACCCGCTCGACTTCAGGACGGATCTGAACAAGGCGCCTGGCTGGCCGCATGTCTTCGGGACGGACAAGGGTGGGCGGGACGTGTTCTCGAGGGTGATCGCCGGGGCTCGCGACGTCCTCAAGATCGCACCGCTCGCGGCGCTGCTCGGCGTGATCGGCGGGATCATCCTGGGCATGTTCATGGGATACCTGCGCGGCCGCTTCGACATGCTTGCCAGCCGGGTGGTCGAGGCGTTCCTGTCGCTCCCGGTGGTGTTGCTCGGTCTGCTGGCCGTCACCACGCTGGGCAACTCCAACTGGGTGGTGATAGGCGTAGTGGCGACGCTGTTCACCCCCGTGGTTGCCAGGACGGTGCGATCGGCGGTGCTGGCCGAACGCGAACTCGACTACGTCACGTCGGCCCGGCTCCGGGGAGAGTCGACCCCGTTCATCATGTTCCGCGAGATCCTCCCCAACGTGTCGGGTCCGATCATCGTCGAGTTGACGGTCCGGATCGGCTACGCGGTGTTCACCGTCGCCACCCTTTCGTTCCTCGGCGCAGGACCACCACCACCTTCGCCCGACTGGGGATCCCAGGTGAGCGACAACTACAACTCGATCGTGTCGGGTTTCTGGTGGTCGACCTTCTTTCCGGCCATGGCGATCGCCAGCCTGGTGATCGCCGTAAACCTGATCGCCGACGCGGTCCAGTCTGTTCTGGGGGATTCGTGAGCGAGATGATGGGATCGACCGGCATCAAGACCACCGCCGCCCTCGAGGTGGAGAACCTGGAGGTCGTGTACACCGTTCGGGGGGTGGATCGTGAGGTCCTGCGCGGGGTCTCGTTCAGCGTGGCGCCGGGGGAGGCCTACGGCTTGGTGGGTGAGTCCGGGTGCGGGAAGTCGACGACTGCCTTCGCCGCCGTTCGGTACCTGCCCCGCAACGGCCGGATCGTCGGTGGACACGTCAGGGTCGGTGGGCGCGACGTCACCGCCATGTCGACCAAGGAACTCCAGGAGTTCCGGGCCGGCGAGGCGTCGATGGTGTATCAGGACCCCGCCCAGGCCCTCAATCCGACCCTGCGGGTCGGTCGCCAGGTGATCGAGTCTTTCACGGTTCTCGGCCAGAGCAAGGAGCAGGCCCGGGTCTCGGCGATGGAGGCGTTGCGCCGGGTCCGGATCGCCGACCCCACCCGGGTGATGGACCGGTACCCGTTCCAGCTCTCGGGAGGTATGCAGCAGCGGGTGGTGATCGCCATGGCATTGGCGTGCAACCCCAAATTGCTGGTCCTCGACGAGCCGACCACCGGTCTCGATGCCACCGTAGAGGCAGAGGTGCTCGACCTCGTCCGCACCTTGCGGCACGAGATCAATGCGGCGGTGGTGATGATCGCCCACAACCTGGGAATCATCCGAGCGTTGTGCGATCGGGTCGGCGTGATGTACGCCGGAAAGATCGTCGAAGAAGGACCGAGTGGCGAGGTGTTCGATCACCCCCAGCACCCCTACACGGTGGGCCTGTTGCGATCGTTGCCCCGTCACGGCGCCCACAAGACCCACAACGCCCTGGCCACCATCCCCGGGATCCTTCCCCAGATCGGGACCGACCTCCCCGCCTGCGTCTATGTCGATCGCTGCGTGCTCGCCACCGACATCTGTCGAACCGAGCAACCACCCGAGGTTCCCGTCGCCAACCGGGGTGGGTTCACCCGCTGCCATCATCCGGATCGAATCCCGGAGATGGAACATCTGCTCGACGAAGCGGTCAGCATCAGCATCCTGGCGCCCTCGGCCGATCGACCCGATGTTCTCGAGCTGAGCGGTGTATCCAAGACATTCCACCAGCGGGGCCACAACGTCCCGGCCCTGGTCGACGTGGATCTGACGCTGGCGATGGGTGACACCCTCGGCATCGTGGGAGAGTCGGGCTCGGGTAAGTCGACGCTCGCCAAGACCATCCTCGGAATCGAGTCCACCGACCAGGGAGGGGTGGTGTCGCTCGACGGATCCCAGATCCCGCCGGGCACGAGGGAGCGCTCGACCGATTCGAAACGGTCCATGCAGATGGTGTTCCAGAACCCCGATTCTGCGCTGAACCGGAGCTGGTCGGTGCGGCGGATTCTCATCCGGAGCATGACCAAGTTGACCGGGATCAAGCACGACGAGGCGAACGAGAAGGTGGAGGCGCTGGCCGCCCATCTGCGGCTGACTCCCCGCCATCTCGATCTGAAGCCCCGGCAGCTTTCGGGTGGTCTCAAGCAGCGAGTGGCCATCGCCCGGGCCTTTGCGGGTGATCCCCGCATCGTTGTCTGTGACGAACCAACCAGTGCCCTCGACGTGTCGGTGCAGGCGGCGATCCTCAACCTGCTCGCCAATCTGCAGTCCGAGAACAAGACGAGCTACGTGTTCATCACCCACGATGTCGGGGTGGTGCGATATCTGGCCGATCGGATCGCGGTCATGTATCTGGGCCGGATCATGGAACTCGGCTCGACCCAACAGATCTTCGATGGCCCTAACCACCCCTACACGGAAGCCCTGCTCTCGGCGGTGCCGAGTGTCGACGGAGACACCCGCACCCGCATTCCGCTCGCCGGCGAGATCCCCAGCCCCGCCAACCCGCCCTCCGGGTGTGTGTTCCACACCCGCTGTCACCGGGTGGTGATGGGGCTGTGTGACGTGACCGAACCCGCTCCCATCGAACTGTCGCCAGGCCATGTCTCGCGGTGCCATCTCGACGTGGAGACGCTGCGAGCCCCGGCTGTCAAGGTCGACGCCCCGGTGTCCTGACCTTCGGCGTCGCCAGGTCGGTTGGTGCGCGAGTTTCGAAGAACGACCGATGTTGTTCAGATCGAGAGGAGCCGCAATGCCCAGTCTGGATGAGTGGATCGCCGGTTACCGATCGGCGTGGGAGGAGCGAGATGCCGACGCCGCAGCGGCACTGTTCACTTCCGACTCGACCTACCGCGCGAGCATCTTCGAAGAGCCCTTCCATGGTCGGGACGGCGTGTCGGAGTACTGGGCTTCGGTGACGGCGACCCAGAGCGAAGTGCAGGTCCGGATGGGCCGTCCGTTCGTCGACGGCGACCGGGTCACGGTCGAGTTCTGGACGAACATGCGGGTCGGCGGCGATCCGGTGACCCTCCCCGGTTGTCTGCTGCTCGACTTCGACGAGGCGGGCTTGTGCCGGCGGCTCCGCGAATACTGGCATTTCATGCCCGGTCGTTTCGACCCGCCCCCCGAGTGGGGCGAGTAGCCGGCCGGCTGGCGCTGACATCGGACGGTCCCGCCGCCCTGGCCGTGGGGAGGGGTCGCGTGGTACGATGCCGACTCGGCGGCGCACCCGCCGAATCCCCTTGTTTCGACAAGGAGACCTTGCGCCCGTAGCTCAATTGGATAGAGCGTCTGACTACGGATCAGGAGGTTGGGGGTTCAAGTCCCTCCGGGCGTGCCGCAAAGGGCCTGCTGGATCGCCATTTCCAACCCTCTGGTGACGGGCTGGCGGCTGATCACGACCAGATCACGTTTTTCTCGATGCCGAGGGCCGATGGCTTCGAGCAGGGGAGCTACCTGTACTGGGAGAGCCCTGTGTATGGCCGTGGCTTCGCTACGTCCCGTAAAGCCTGCAGCTCCGAGATCGTTGGGTCATCTCACTCAGAGTCAGACTTCGCTCAGGGTTTGGCTTCCAAGAGAATGGTCGGTAGCACGTGACTGAGCCAGTCCATGACTTCATCGTGTGACCACCCGCGCTCGATGGTCAGGTGGTGGTACGAGCTGTCGCCGTACACGGTGAGAAAGGCGTCGAGCAAGTGGTCCCGGGACACTCCCGCCCGTAGTGGAGCCTTGGCCGCCAGGTTGTCGAGTACCTCGCCGAATGCTTCGCGTCGCAGCCGTTCGTGGTGCTCATGAGTCGCCCGAACTTCGGTGTCGGTGAGGGCTGCGGCCCGTAACACTTCGGAGATGGTGCTCGCCCTCGCGAAAACGTCGCCGGCACCACGCACGAACACCCCGAGCGCCTCGGCGGCGTCAGGGTCGTCGAGCATTGCCTGCCACCAGGGCCGGGCCTGCGGCGGCGACCCATCATCGTGGCCGACGACAGCAGCATCGATCACGGCGCTTATCAGCTCGGCCTTGGTGTGGAAGACGAAGTAGATGGTCTGTGGGGCCACCCCGGCGCGATCGGCGATGGAGGCGATCGTGGCCCCGTGATAGCCGCTCTCGACGAAGACGGCGTGGGCGGCCGTGACGATTGCCTCCCTGGTCGCCTGCGAGCGCTGTCTGCGGCTCTCCTTGACATTGGCCATGTGTTGAGCGTAACGTGTGACAAGCTAGAGTAATACTCTAGTGTAGCGCTACAAAAGGAGTGTCGTATGGGATTCGCAGTCAACACCAGGCCCCGGCTCGCGTCGGCCGGACGGATAACGATTTGGACCGGCCTCCTGGGAGCTGTGTCCGGATTGCTGCTCGCCTTTCGTCCACCCGCGGTGAGCGCCGACCAGTGGAGCTATCCCCAAGCGGAAGTCGAGTTTGCATTGACGCAGACCTGGTTCGCCCTTCAACACCTTGGCCTCGCCCTCGGTATCTGGGCTCTGTGGGGACTTACCGGTCGTCGGGGCCGGTTCGGCTATTACATGGCGCTGGGTGGGATGCTCGCCCTTGCCGTCATCGAGCTCGTTGCCATCATCCCGGCCAGCGAGACCCTGGAAGCGCCCACAGTTGTTGGTCTCGGGGTGGCCTACGGGATCGTCACGTTCGTGATTGGCGTCGGCCTGGTGGTGATGGGAGCCGGAGCTTCCCGCTCCGGTGTCCTGTCCGGGTGGGATCGTTGGGTACCGCTCGCCCTCGGGGTCTGGGTCTTCTTCCCGATGATGCCTGCGATCGCGATGTCGTTCCTCGGCGCACGTCTGTCGATCACCGGATGGATGCTGCTGTTTGCGGCTCTGGGGTGGGTCATCCTCAGGCGAGAGGAGGTAGCCGGTGCATCGTGAAGTCGTGATCGGGGGGACCGTCGGCGTGGCATGGGCGTGT
>DAIOGO010000077.1:0-12223 GCA_036745195.1 Actinomycetota bacterium
TGGAACGGATCGATGATCAGTCCGCTGCCGCGTGTCGAGACGTCTGGGCACCGCACCAGGAAATGCCCCGGGAAGTTGATCCCATCGATCTGCAGGCCGGCCCGGTGTCCGACTTCCATGTGCACGCCGACGAAGCCCGGGTGTTCTTTGCCGTCACCGCCCCGCCCGAACCCGACGACGTCCTCAGCGAACTGCTGGTGGGGGAGGCGGTCGAGATCGTTCGGGAGAAATCGCACAGCCTCCCGATCTCGCAGGTGAATCATGTCGTCGCGTTTGGAACCTCGGCCGACGGTCCGGTCGAGATGGGCCGGGCCACCCTGGATACTCCTGGCCAGCTGCCGGTTCGCTCCGAGGTCCCTTCGATTCTGAACCTGGCCGGCATCGCCCACGACCCCCTGGCGGATGATTTTGGCGAAGTGCCACCGGTTCCGCCGGAGACGGTCGTACGGATCAAAGAGGATCGGCTCGGCCCGCTGATCGAAGAGCTGCGTCTTCCCAAGGCGGTCGACACCGGTCTTCGCGCCCAGGGAATCGATCCGACGACCATGACCGCCGGCCAACTCCTGCTCGGCATGCTTGCCCTGGTCGGTTACGAAACGTCGCCGGGGCCGGTGGCCAACACCCACATCGTCACCAAGGACAACACCCGCTTCTTCGTTCGCCAGGACGACTACCGGCCGGACGACCACCCCGAGGTGGCGGTGGAGGCGCTCGACCGGTTCGCCTTCGAATTCCAGGCCTCGCAGGCCGACCGGGGTCTCTACGTCAGCGAGAAGTACGGTCCGTTTGCGGTATACGAACGTGAGCGTCGTGATCCCCGGGTTCGATACCTGACCAGGGAGCGCCTCCAGAATCTCATCGACGGTCTCGCCATCGGTTGACACCGACCCGGCCTTGAGTCCCAGGCCGGGGTATGCTGTTCTCAAAAGGAGTTGGAGCGTATGCGCATCGGCGGACCCGAATGGATCTGGATACTGGTGATCGTGGTGCTGCTGTTCGGCGCCAAGAAACTTCCTCAACTCGCCCGGTCGTTGGGAGCCTCCGCAAAGGAGTTCCGCAAGGGAATCGATGAGGGCACCAAGGACGACGTGCAGGAGCCGTCCGCCTGATCGTCTGAGCCGGCGCCATCGACCGAACGGTTGGGCCGGCTGACGCCCACCCACTCTCGGGGCCGGCAGGTCGCCGGTGACGCCGGCAAGCGGCATCATCTCCTGGCAGGGACTTGCGATCGCTCGAACCCTCAACCGGAGGCCGGTTCGGGCCGACAAGTACCGCACAATGCCCGGTACCAGGCTCCACAGCGGATCGGAATCGCTCGAACGCGCCGTCGTCGGGTTTGCCGGGCTGCTCGTTCCTGGTTCGGAAGCGAAGCTGGAGGAGGCGCTGGAGTCTCTGCTCCACGCCACCTCGGCCGATGCCGCCATGATCGACCGTCTCGAGTACGACCCGCTCCGGGGCCCGATGCTCATCGCCCTGGCCCAGGCCCGCCGACCCGGTGTCCCCCACACCTGGGTCGAGTTCCAATTCGACGAGTCTCTTGCCCAATTCGAAGCGTTCTCGGCTGGGCGGATCTGGGTGGTTCCCGACGCCTACGCCCCGGGCTCCCCCGATCGTGACGCGTATCTGGTGCTCGACCCTCCGATTCGATCGGAGTTGTGCATCCCCATCCTCGTCGACGGAGTTCCCGTCGGTCAGTTGAGCTTCCTGTTTGCCGACGAACCGCATGACTGGAGCGAGGAGGAGATCGCCGCTCTCTCTACCGCCGGCGACATCATCCAAACGGTGTGGGCGCGGGAATCGAGCGCCGAACGTTTGGAGGCCGCCGCCACCGCTCGACAGCACTCGTTCCGGGTCACCGATGCGTTGCTGGCCTGTTCACAGGCGCTCTTGCTCGGGTCGGGCGAAGAGGCGGTGGAACGAGCCCTGGGTGAGGTGCTCGCCGCCTCGGGAGCCGCCGTCGTCTATCTCGACGAGAACCTGGAAGACCCTCAGCAAGGCCCGATGATGAAGACCCGCTTCTCGGCGATGCTTCCATCGGTTCCCCACCAGATGTTCGACTGGTTCGACGCCGCCTACCCATGGTCCGCCCTCCCCGACTCGCGGGCCATGCTCTCAGCCGGCGAGCTCGTCATCGTGGAGTCACGGCTCGATCTGTCGCCCGGCGATTCGCCGTTCTACCTCCCCCACGACTTCGTCCAGTCCAAGATCGCCGCCCCCGTGTTCGTCGAGGGGGAGTGGCGGGCCACCGTCGGGTTGCTCGACACCGATGCCCGCCACTGGTTGCCCGAGCACCGACGGCTGGTCGAGGCGGTGGCGGCCATGTTCGGCGCTTATTGGACCAGGGAGGCGGCCGAACTCCGGCTACGGCAGGCTCTCACCAGCCGGGACGAGTTCGTTGCCTCCGTCAGCCACGAGTTGCGCACCCCGCTGGCGGCGGTGGTCGGCTTCGCCAGCGAGTTGCGCGACGCCTATGACGAGTTCGACGACGAGACCCGCTCGGATCTGGTCAGGCTCATCGCCCGCCAGGCCGGCGACGTCAGTTTCCTGGTGGACGATCTCCTGGTGGCCGCCCGCTCCCAGCAGGCCCGGCTCTCGCTGGTCCCGTCGGTGCTGGACATCGAGTCGGAACTGGCCGCCACCCTGGTCGGGCTTCCTCCGGAATACGCCACCGGTGTGACCGCCGAGTGCCGGGGACCGGTCTCGGCCTGGGCCGACGGCCGGCGGGTGCGGCAGATCATCCGCAACCTCGTGCTCAACGCCCGCAAATACGGTGGTCCGAGCTGTGTCGTTCGCTACTGGCAGGATCAGGGCGGAGCGACGGTCGAGGTTCGGGATGACGGTTCGGGAATCCCGGTGGCCGTGCAGGGGTCGATGTTCGAGGCCTACGCCTCGGGAGGGCGAAATGGGGCTGCATTGCCATCGATGGGACTGGGTCTGACCGTGTCGAGGCAGTTGGCCGAACGTATGGGGGGCTCCCTCACCTACCACTTCGACGGGTGGAGCGTATTCCGTCTGGTCCTGCCGGCGCCGTGGTCAATCGAGGTCGTCGAGTAACACCCGGGCGGCCCAACCGACTGGTTCCTCGATCTCGGCGGCGGTGGGGAATCGACCGTGGTTCCACACCCCGGCGAGAGCCTCTGCACCGAATCGGCGATCGACCTCGAGACAGAACCGGTGTCCGGCCTCGAGATCCTCCGAATCGACGAAGGTTGCAGTCAGGGCCGACGACCCGGCGGACTCTCCCAGGTCCCTCTCTGTGTCGCGAGCGGTGTCCAATGATTCGATCGATGGGAGCAGCGTTCCCGCCGCCCGGCCGGCCAGCAGGCGTCGGTAGCCGCCGGTGAGCCCCAGAAACGCTGCCAGTTCGCGGTGGGTGATCCGTCCCTCCGGGGTGTCGAACAGATCTGTCAACTGTTCGATCTCGGATCCGTTGGCCAGGTCCTCTGGCGTCACCCGACTCATCAGCGCCATCAGCTTGTCGGGCCCGATCGAGATGGAGGCGGCGTAGGCCTGAAGCAGGGCGTGGAGATGGTCGGTGACGAACGGATTGCGGAAGATGGCCCGGTGGGCGGTCTCGTTGAGTGCCACCCACAACCTGACGTCCCGGGGGTCGAAACCATGGCGGGTGGCAAAGCCGTCGATGTTGGGAACGACGTAGGTGATGGCGGTGTCACCCGCCGCCGGGACCCCGGCGTCGAAGCCGGCCATCACCCACCGACCGAGGCTCCCCACCAGTGTCCCCAATTGGATGCCGACCATGGCCGGGGCCAGGTTGGCGAGGGCGCTGGTCTCGGGGGAGAGGGCGCCAAAGTCGATGATGCTTGCGAATGGCTCCGCCAGATAGCCGAGCGGGGCCAGGTTCTTGTCGACCCAGCGACGGGCATCCACCGGGAGCACGTCGGGGGCGGGAGAGACGGTGAACGGTGCCACTTCGTCGACCCTGAACTCGGCGAGACGGGTCAACTCCCTGAACTCCTCGGCAGCCCACGGGTCGACCGGTTGTGCCTCGCCAACCAGATGGTGGGCCACCTCGGCAGCCAGCCTCAGATTGACCGGACCGGGGGCGTCGAAGAGGCGGAAGAATTGGGAGAACAGGTCGTCGGACATGGGTGATTCCCCTTCATGGTACGAGCACCACGGACTACCGAACGCGAATCGGAGAAGGCGGAGTGCAGATGCCCCGCGCCGGCGACCGGAGACCCGGGCCTCAGGCCCCCTCCACCCATTCGGCGCCGCCCGGCCAGTGCTCTCGCTTCCAGATCGGGGCGGTTACCTTGAGTGTGTCGATGAGGTAGCGGGCGCCTTCGAAGGCATCACCCCGATGGGCGCTCGACACCGCCACCACCACCGAGGCCTGACCAACCTCGACCCGGCCGACCCGGTGCTCGACCACCACCGAGAGCAAGGGCCACAGGTCCGCCGCCTGGCGGGCGATCATGGACAGGCTGGCTTCGACGTGTTCGAGATAGGCGTCGTACTCGAGGTGGGTCACCCCGGTCTTCCCCTCGGAATGATCGCGAGCGGTCCCGGCGAACACCACCACCGCCCCGGCATCCACCCGCCCCACTTCGGCCATGAGAGCCGACGGGTCCAGCGGTGATTCCGAGAGACGGACACGAATCGTGCAGGACATACCGGGAGGATACGGCCCGGTTGGGGGGTAAGGATGTTGTTGGTCGTTTTCCGGGCCGTCGGGCTCCCTTCCCTCGTATGCTGGCCCGGCCCGCCATCGAGGAGGAGAGCTTTTGACAGCGCTGGATGAGCGGTCGTCGGTACCGCGGTCGGATCGGGGAGCCCGCAGCGTCGCGAGCCATGCTCGCGACCGGGCCCGGTCGATGCCGGGGGCCGTAGCCATGCGGGAGAAGGACTTCGGGATCTGGCAGGAGATCACCTGGGAGGGGTTGTGGCAGACCGTGGTGGACTTGGGTCACGGTTTGATCGCCCTCGGGATCGAACCGGGGGACAGGGTCTCCATTCACTCCGAAGACCGGCCCGAGTGGGTGCTGCTCGACCTGGCGGCGGTGGCGGTGCGGGCGACGAGTGTCGGTCTCTACCCCACCAACCCGCCGGCCGAGGTCGCCTACCTGCTCGCTGACTCCGGTGCCAGGGTGCATCTGGTCGAGGATCAGGAACAGGCCGACAAGGTGCTCTCGGTCATCGACGATCTCCCGGCGCTGGAGAAAATCGTTTACGTGGAACCACGGGGTTTCCGCCACGTACGCGACGACGGTCGCTTCATATCCTGGGAAGACCTCCTGGCGCTGGGTCGATCCCACCGGGTGGCGCACCCCCATGCGGTCGAAGACCGGATGGCCGCCGCCCTTCCGGACGATGTGATGACGCTTGTCTACACCTCGGGGACGACGGGTCCCCCCAAAGGGGCGATGCTCACCAACTCCAACTTCGAGTACACCCGTCAGATCCTGGTCGATGCACCGGGACGCTTCCCGAAGGACGTGAAGGCGAACTCGAACGATCAGATCCTCACCTACTTGCCCCTGTGTCATGTGGCCGAGCGGATCTTCTCCACCTGGACGATGGCCGCCACCGGGGCGGTCCTCAACTTCGCAGAATCGATCGAGACGGTGCAGGAGAATCTGCGCGAGATCCAACCGACCCTCTTCTTTGCGGTACCCCGGATCTGGGAGAAGATCCACGCCGGCATCCAGATCAAGGCGGCCGACGCCTCCTTGTTCAAGAAGCTGTGGCTAGGCATCGGTTTTCGCCTGGCCGATTTCGTCGGCGGTCAGCGAATCGCCAACGGAGGCCAACACACCGTGACCGGCCGCATGGTCTATGCCATCGGCTACCCGCTCGTGTTCCGGGCCCTCCGCGAGCGAATCGGGATGCGACGCTGCCGGTGGGCGGGCACCGGTGCCGCCCCGATCGCCCCTGAAGTCATCCGGTTCTTCCATGGGCTGGGCATCGACATGTTCGAGCTCTACGGGATGACCGAGAACTCGGCGGTGGCCACCTACAACCCGGTCGGGAACATGAAGCTGGGCACGGTCGGGGTTCCCTATCCGGGTATCGGGTTCCGGATCGATCCGGAAACCGGCGAGATCCAGACCAAGCATGCCGGGGTGTTTGCCGGGTACTGGAACAAGCCGGAACGAACCGCCGAGACCTTCACCCCCGACGGCTGGCTGAAGACAGGTGATGTCGGCGAGTGGGTCGACGGGACCCACGTCAGGATCGTCGACCGGATGAAGGACATCATCATCACGTCGGGCGGCAAGAACATCTCACCGTCGGAGATCGAGAACAGCTTGAAGACCTCACCGTTCATCAAGGAGGCGATGGTCACCGGTGATGGACGCAACTATCTCGCCGCTCTCATCGCCATCGAGATGGATACGGTCGGTGACTGGGCCACCCGGCGGGGGATCCCCTACACCACCTATCGCGATCTGACCGAGAAGCGGGAGGTGCTGGAGCTGGTGCAGGGGGTGGTCGACAAGACCAACGAGAACCTGGCCCGGGTCGAGAACATCCGCAAGTTCCGTCTCATCCCCAAGGAACTCGACCACGAGGACGGCGAGCTGACCGCCACCCAGAAGTTGAAACGATCGGCAATGGAGAAACGTTTCGCCGACCTGATCGACTCGATGTACACGCGGTCATGACCTTCCTCCCGCTCCTCGCCCAGACGGAGACGAGCCCGCTCGCCACGATGATCACCGAGGGCCTGTCGTTGGGGGCCATCTACGCCCTGCTGGCGATGGGCTTCGTCATCATCTTCAAGGCCACCCAGGTGCTCAACTTCGCCCACGGAGCGCTTGCCGGCTTCGGGGCCTTCATGGTCGCCTCGTTCGCCACCATCCTCAAGGTGCCGGGCCGGTGGATGGGTGATGCCCCGCAGTGGCTCACCTGGACGCTTTCGGTGCTGCTGGCGCTGGTGGTGTCGGCTCTGTTCGGGATGCTCATCGAGCGGGTCTTCTTGCGGCCGATGGTCGGAAAGGCGCTCTTTGCGGTGGCCATCGTGACGCTCGGGGTCGACATCGTGGTGCGCAACATCACCAACGACTTCATCGGGACCTCCGCCAGGCCGCTGGGTGATCCGTGGGGCATCGGGGTCGCCGTCTTCGGACCGTTCCGGATCGCCCACACCGAGGTGGTTCAGATCATCGTGTCGCTGGTCCTGGTGGCGGCGGTGGCCGCCTTCTTCCGGTCCAAGGTCGGCGTGGCGATGCGCGCCACCGCCTTCGACCAGGAGGCCGCCCGGGCCCAGGGGATCAACGTCGGTCGCATCTTCTCGATCTCGTGGGGCATCGGCGCCTTTCTGGCGGCGGTAGCGGGGATCTTCATCTCGGTGTTCCCACGCCGGTCTGCCGGGGTGGACTTCTCCACCGCCTTCTTCGCCTTCAAGGCGTTCCCCGCCATCATCCTCGGTGGGCTCGATTCGGTGGGTGGGGCGGTCATCGGCGGGTTTGCGATCGGCCTGGCGGAGGCGGCGGCCACCATCTACCTGAAGGATTTCGCATTCCTGGGAGCAGGGTTCGGCGGAATCGTGCCGTACCTGTTGATGATGGTCGTCCTCCTGGTTCGACCGTATGGCCTCTTCGGAACCGAGGAGATCAGAAGGGTATGAAGCTTGGCTCCGCCTCGCTGTCGTCCGCCTTCCGCCTCGCGGCGTGCCCCGCCTGGTGCACAGGACGCAGGACGCAGGGCGCAGGACGGGCGACCGGAGGTCGCCATTGAGAGGCCGGCCGCTGCTCCACGTCTCCTATCAGTCCGATCAGGCCCTCCTCAACACGTGGTCGAAGCGTGTGATGGCCATCGCCTTCCTGACGTTGCTGGTTCTCCTCCCGCTCTCCGGTGGCGATCCGGCCAAGCCGGCCGAGGATGCCCGGCTGTTGACGGCCAAGCTGCCACTCATAGGGTTCCTGTCGGCGAACGACTGGCTGCTGTTGCTCTCCACCGTCTGCATCTACGCCATCGGAGCGCTGGGTCTCAACATCCTGACCGGCCTGGCCGGTCAGGTGTCGCTCGGCCACGCCTTCTTCATGGGTGTGGGCGCCTACACCGCCGCCTGGCTGGGGGGAGAGGTGGGGCCCCTCCACGGGATGGATCTCCCGATCTGGATCTGGCTGCCGGCGGCGGGCATCGTGCCGGCGTTGATCGGGTTCGCGGTGGCGCCCACCGCCGTCCGGGTGAGAGGTCTCTACCTCGCCATCGTCACGCTGGGTCTGGTGTTCATCGGCGAATACGTGTTCCGCAACTGGAGAACACTCACCGGCGGCTCCCAGGCCGGCCGGCCGTTTCCCGAACTCGACCTTCGCCTGTGGAGAGAGGAAACCCCGATCGTAGACCTCAGGTCCGATGGCACCTGGTTGAGCGGGGAGGGGAAGACGTTCCTGTTCCTGCTGGTGCTGACCGTCCTGGCGGTGATCGTTGCCAAGAACATCCAGCGGACCCGCACCGGGCGCGCCTTCCAGTCGATCCGGGATCGGGATGTGGCGGCCGAGGTGATGGGGATCGACGAAGTCCGTTACAAGTTGCTCGCCTTTGGCATCAGTTCGTTCTTCGCAGGCATCTCGGGCGCGCTGCTTGCCTCCTTCTTCGGCCGCACCATTCCCGAGCGCTGGGATCTGGTCCTCTCGGTCCAGTTCATCGCCATCATCCTGATCGGTGGCGCCGGGACCGTTTCCGGGACCCTGATGGGGTCGGCATTCGTCATCCTCCTGCCCAGGGCGGTGCAGAACTTCACCGAGTGGGTGAAGTCGGCCTCCGCCGGCGAGGGCGGCATCGCCCGCCTTCTCGACGTGTTCGTGTCCTCCGGCCCGGGGGACTTTGGCATCGTCAACGCAGTGCCCGGGGTGGCGCCGGGTCTGAGCGTGTTCCAGTTGAACCTGGTGTTGTTTGGTGCGCTCATCATCTTTTTTCTCATCTTCGAGCCGCTCGGGCTGTTCGGGATCTGGCTCCGGATCAGGAATTACTGGAAGGGATGGCCGTTCACGTACTGAGGGCGTCGATAGGCTGAGGTCACGGTGCGGTCCGATCGGGCCCACCCCCGGGTACCGGCAATCGCCGGGGTCACAACAAGAGGAGGAAGATGATGAAGGCGAAAAGGACCACGCTGGCGTGGTCGGTGGCTCTCGGTCTCCTGCTCGCCGCCTGTGGCGGCGGCGGCACCGAGACGACGACCGCACCGACCGAACCCGTCAGCAGCGAGACGACCGCCGCCCCGGCGCCGTCGACCACCGCTGCGATGGAGATCGCCACCGACTTTGGCGTAGATCTCGAAGCCGGGACCATAAAGGTGGGGATGCTCTCCGACCTGACCGGGCCGTTCGGCCCGCTGGTGTCGGCGATCCTGGCCGGGACCCAGGCCTACTGGGACCAGGTCAACGCCAACGGCGGGGTCAACGGGTTACAGGTGGAACTGGTGACCAAGGACACCCAGTACGTGGTGGACAACCACATCCAGTTCTACAACGAGATCAAGGAGCAGGTGGTGGCGATCGGTCACTCGACCGGTTCACCGCACACGGTGGCCATCGTTCCGCAACTGGCGGAGGACGGGATGCTCGCCATCCCCTTGACGTGGTACTCGGGATGGACAGATCCCGCCCTGAACGCCAACCTGGTTCCCCACGGGACCCCGTACTGCGTCGAGGCTCAGAACACGATCGGTTATCTCAAGGAAGTAGCCAAGCCGGACGGTGCCACCATCGCCATCGCCTCGGTGCCCGGTGACTACGGGCAGGACTCGGCGGCCGGCGCCAAGCTGGCGGCCGAAGCCCTCGGGCTCGAGGTCGTCTACGACGGCGAAGGGGCGATCATCCCCACCGACGAGGCAACCCTGACGGCGGTGGCCGACGGCATCGTCTCCTCCGGCGCCGACTACGTCTGGGTGGCGACCACTCCGTCGACGATGTCCTCGATCTTCGGTCAGGCGCTGGCCAAGGGCTTCACAACCGCCACGTGGTCGGGGCCGTCGCCGTCGTGGAACCCGGCCTTCGTGGCCCCGGACTCCCCGATCAAGGACGCCTTCACCGCCATGTTCATCGGCGGTACCTACACCAGCAACTGGGCCTCGGATGCCTTCGCCGCCCAGCGTGAGGCCTTCCTCG
This sequence comes from Actinomycetota bacterium, assembly GCA_036745195.1. GTDB lineage: Bacteria > Actinomycetota > Acidimicrobiia > Spongiisociales > ZC4RG35 > JBFHRE01. The sequence goes on from DAIOGO010000077.1 coordinate 10,077, forward strand.
CCGCCGGCGCCCCGCCGGTCGACTACTACATCGAGGGCATTGTGGAGGCTTCGATTCTCCACGCCGCCCTCATGAAGGCCTACGAGAGCGGTGACATGACCCGGGCCGGCGTGCTGGCCGCCGCCAAGAGCCTCGAGTCGGTCGACTTCGGTGGGCTGGCTCCCTCCGAGAGCTATAGCGGTGATCCCAATGACACGATCCAGCGGAAGGGTTACATCTTCCAGCCGGATCCCGAGGGTCTGGCCGCCGGCACCTCGGGCGGCACCAAGCTGATCGAGTCCGAGTACACCTCGGAGATCGCAGCCGCCTTCGAGTTCACTGGCGCCTGCTACAAGCTGGGCTGATCGAACGGTGAGTCAGATGGGACGGGCCTCGGCCCGTCCCATCCCCTGACCGGTCGATGACGGTGAGGAGCGGCATTGCTGGCAGTGGAGAACCTGGAAGTCGTCTACAACGACGTGATCCTGGTTCTGCGCGGGATCTCGCTCTCCGTGGCCGATCGACAGATCGTGGCGTTGCTCGGCGCCAACGGGGCGGGCAAGACGACCACGATGCGAGCCGTCTCAGGCCTGCTCGAGGTGCACGAGGGTGATATCACCAAGGGCCACATCACTTTCGACGGGGCGGACATCACCCATCTCGACCCGGCCGAGCGGGTTCGGCTCGGCATCAGCCAGGTGATGGAGGGCAGACGGATCTTCGCCGAACTCACCGTCGACGAGAACCTGACTGCCGGGGCCTACATCAACCGCGACCGCCGGGCCGTGCGGGAGGCGCACGAGCGGGTGGTGGGGTTGTTCCCCATGCTGGCCGAACGGAGCAAGTCGATTGCCGGGTACCTCTCCGGGGGGGAGCAGCAGATGCTGGCGATCGGCCGGGCGCTGATGCAGCGTCCCCGGCTGCTGATCCTCGACGAACCATCTCTCGGGCTCGCCCCCAAACTCGTCCAGCAGATCAAGGACATCATCGTCGAGATCAACCAGCAGGGGACGGCGGTGCTGCTTATCGAACAGAACGCCAACATGGCGCTGTCCATCGCCCACCACGGCTACATCATGGAGACGGGGAAGATGGTGATGGACGGCGAACCCGACAAGCTGCTCAAAGACGAGGACGTCAAGGAGTTCTATCTGGGCCTCCACGCCGAAGGGGCCGAGCGCAAGTCGTTCCGAAACGTCAAGCACTACAAACGGCGAAAGCGATGGCTGTCGTGAGCGTCATGCGTCATGCGTCCTGCGTCCTGCGTCATGCGTCTTGCGTCTTGCGTCTTGCGCATTGCGGTGAGGTTGCTGCGACCGACAGGGGCCGTACCGAAGGTGCGCCATGACCCATTTGCTCGAGGTCGAGGAGATTCGTCTGTCGTTCAAGGGGGTGCGGGCAATCGATCGGGTCAGCTTTCATGTCGACGAGGGCGAACTGTTTGCGATCATCGGACCCAACGGGGCCGGGAAGACGTCGATCTTCAACTGCCTGAATCAGGTGTATCACCCGCAGGAGGGCGACATTCGCTGGCGCGGTCAGTCGATCATGGGTCTCAAGCCCAACAAGACGGCTCAGCTCGGCATCGCCCGCACCTTCCAGAACATCGCGTTGTTTCCCCACATGACGGTGATCGAGAACATCCTGTCAGGGCGCCACATCCGGATGTCCCACGGCTGGATTGCCGGCAGCCTGTGGGTGGGAAAGGCAGGGCGTGAGGAGCGGGAGCACCGGCTCCAGGTGGAGGACATCATCGACTTCCTCGAGATCGAGCGGTGGCGCAAATACCCTGTCGGACTCCTGCCCTACGGGGTACAGAAACGGGTCGAGCTGGGTCGAGCCCTGGCGATGGACCCGCAACTGTTGCTGCTCGACGAACCTGTCGCCGGGATGAACCTGGAGGAGACCGAGGACATGGCCCGGTTCATCCTCGACATCCAGGACGAGTTGGGGATCGCCATGATCCTGGTCGAGCACGACATGGGGCTCGTGATGGACATCGCCGATCGGGTCATGGTGGTCGACTTCGGGGTGAAGATCGCCGACGGGACGCCCGAGGACGTGCAACGCAACCCCGACGTGATCAGGGCCTACTTGGGCGAAGACTTCGGCGCCGCCCGCTGATCCTGCGAACCCTGGGTTCAGGCATACACCACGTGTAGCTGCGA
>DAIOGO010000078.1:0-12079 GCA_036745195.1 Actinomycetota bacterium
GGGCGCGACGGATGGAGCGTCTCATCGAGAGGGAGGGACCGGCCCGCTTCGAAGCGGTCACCAACGCCCTGCTCGACTACGGCGCCCGCCGGATGCACGCCGCCCTGTCGGGGCTCCCCGACGGCCGCTACCGGTTCGAGGATTTCATGGAGTGGGGAGAGGCGGATGTGGCGATCCGGGTGGCGATCGAGATCTCCGGAGGGGAACTGTCGGCCGACTTCGCCGGCACCGACCCGCAGATCCCGGCCAATTTCAACGCGGTCGAGGCAGTCACCCGATCGTGTCTGTACTACGCGGTGCGGGTGGCGACCGACCCGAGCATCCCGCCCAACGGTGGTTCCTACCGGGTGGTCGACCTGTCGGCGCCCCCGGGGACTGTGGTCAACGCCCTTCCCCCGGCGGCGGTGGCCGCCGGCAACGTCGAGACCAGCCAACGGATCGCCGATGTGCTGTTGGGGGCGCTGGCCCAGGCGGCGCCCGGCCGGGTCCCGGCCGCCTCGCAGGGAACGATGAACAACATCCTGATCGGCAACGAGTCCTTCGCCTACTACGAAACGGTCGCCGGAGGTCAGGGGGGCCGCCCCTCCAAGCCGGGGAGATCCGGTATCCAGAGCGGGATGACCAACACACTCAACACCCCGATCGAGGCCCTGGAGATGCACTATCCGATCCGGGTCCGGCGGTACACCCTTCGTCGCGGCAGCGGCGGTGACGGACTCCATCCGGGTGGGGAGGGAATCGAGCGCGAGATCGAGTTCCTCGAACCGGCCATCCTGTCGCTGATGGGCGAGCGTCGCCGCCACCGGCCGTGGGGGCTGGCCGGGGGAGGTCCCGGGGCCTGCGGCGAGGACTGGCTGATCCGCGACGGCGACAGACTCAGGCTCCCGGGAAAGGTGACGCTGGAGGTGTCACCCGGCGATCGCCTCCTGGTCCTCACCCCCGGGGGTGGAGGGTGGGGAAAGCCCAACGGTTCGTGAATCTCGGCGCCCCGGGCCTCCTCGCTACACCTCGCCGGCTTCGTGGATGCTCCGGTAGGGCAGGGTGCGGCTCTCCAGTTCCTGGCAGAACACCGCAAACTCGCTCTGATCGCGGAACATTGCGGCGGACAAGGTGATCTTTCCGCCGTCGCCGCCCCGGATCTCGACAACCGGTATCCGTCGGACCGTGTACTTGCGTATCTGGGCGACTTCGGCGTAGAACACCTCCTGGTCCTCGTCCTGGCGGCCGAACCCGGAGACCACCAGACGATTGGTCTCGAGCCGCGCCGTCTTCTCACGCCCGGAGTTGAGCAGTTCCCGCAGCGCCAGGAAGAGGCCGGTGCCGAACATGGCGGCCCCGGTCAGGGACAGGGCATAACGCATGCCCTCCCGGCCCATCACCTGGCGGCCGGCAACTACCAGCGGTTCGGGCTGATCGACAATCCCGGACCAGGCAAGGAAGCCCCCGAGCCCCAGGCACGCCGCCACCACCAGCAGGGTCGCCGCGGCGCCGACACCGAGTTTGAACTCCGTCTCCGTCGTCACACGGTTCCTTTCGATCCATCGGGCCACACGGTCGGTGCGAGCAAGGTAATCCGCGACGGCACGAGCGTCTCGACTTTCTCGGCAGGCGGGGAGGCCCGACGGTTCAAAGTCACCGGCGACCGCAGAACGGAGACCGACGCTCGGGCTAGCCTCTTCCGAATGGCGCTTGTGGACGATCTGGTCGGTCTGCTCGGGCGCGAGGCGGTCCTGGACGGAGCCCTCGACCGTTATCTCTACTCCAAAGATGCCGGGGTGTTACGGGGCGAGACCACGGTGGTGGTGCTCCCCGAGACCACCGAGCAGGTTCGGGAGATCGTCCGCATCGCCGAGCGGCACGCCGTCCCGGTGATCGCCCGGGGGGCAGGGACCGGGCTGGCCGGGGGCGCCGTCCCCATCGAAGGTGGGGTGGTGGTGTCCACCACCCGGATGAACCGGATCTTTGACATCGACCTCGACAATCGAATGGCCTGGGTCGGCCCCGGGGTCATCAACCTCGACCTCTCTCGCCATACCGAACCGCACGGGTTCCACTTCGCCCCCGACCCCTCATCCCAGCAGTCGTGCACCATCGGCGGCAACGTCGCCAACAACTCGGGGGGACCCCACTGTCTGGCCGAGGGCACCACCGTCAACCACGTCCTCGGTCTCGAGGTGGTGCTGGCGGGAGGTGAAGTGCTGGTGGTGGGAGGGCCGGCTCCGGATCCGCTCGGCCTCGACCTGCGCGGGATCCTGGTCGGTTCGGAAGGGACGCTGGGCATCGTGACCAGGGCGCTGGTCAGGCTCACCCCCAACCCCCCCGCCGTCCGCACGATCCTGGCCGCGTTTGCCGATGTGGAGGCGGCGGCGGCCACGGTCAGCGGGGTGATCGCGGCCGGGGTGGTCCCCGCCGCCCTGGAGATGATGGACCAGAAGATGACGATTGCGGTGGAGAACTGGCTCCACGCCGGTCTCCCGGTCGACGCCGCCGCCATCCTCCTGGCGGAGGTGACGGGGGAGGAAGAGGCGGTCGAGGCCGAAGCCAGACTGGTGGTCGAGATCGCCCGGGGGCAAGGCGCTCTCTCGGTGAGGCTGGCAGCCGACGACGCCGAGCGTGCCCTTCTCTGGAAGGGAAGAAAGTCGGCGTTTGGGGCGGTGGCCCAATCGGCTCCCGACTACTACCTGCACGACACCGTGGTCCCCCGCACCCGGTTGGTCGAGGCGATGTCGGAGGTCTATCGCATCGGTGAGCACTACGGCATCACGATGCTGAACGTGTTCCACGCCGGGGACGGCAATCTCCACCCGCTGATGGCCTACGACTCGTCGGAGCCGGGGATGAGCGAGCGGGTGCACGCCGCCGCCGACGAACTGGTGGCGGTTTGTGTCAGGCTCGGTGGTGTCCTCTCCGGCGAGCACGGGGTGGGCAGAGAGAAACGTGACCTCATGCCCTTGATGTTCACCCCCGAGGATCTCGATGCCCAGGCCAGGGTCAAGGAGGCGTTCGACCCGGCCAACCGCTTCAACCCCGGCAAGGTGCTCCCCGGTGGTTCTCGCTGTTTCGACTTCGGGCGCCCGATCCCAGAAGGAGCGTGGGTGTGAATCGCGCCGGATCTCCGCTCGACGCCATCGACCGGGCGCCGGATGAGGTGGCGGCGGCACTGCCGGAAGCCGACTACCGGTTCGCCCCCGAAACCCCCGAGGCACTGGCCGGGCTGCTGCTGGCCGCATCCGATGCCAGAGCAGCAGTCCTGGTGTGGGGGGCCGGCACTCATCAGGCGATCGGGTGCCCGGTCGCCCCGGCGGTGGTCATCTCGACCGCCCGCCTCGATCGGGTGGTGGCCTGGGAGCCGGACGATCTGACGGTGGTGGTCGAGGCCGGGGTGACGGTCGGCGCCCTCGAGGTGATGCTCGCCGAGAAGCGGCAGACCGCCGCCCTTCCCGAGACGATGCCGCAGGCGACGGTGGGTGGGGTGGTGGCGGCCGGCTTGAGCGGATACCGGCGGGCTCGTTTTGGGCCGACCCGGGACAGGATGCTCGAGGTCGACCTCGTGACCGGTGACGGGCGCCATGTGCGGGGCGGGGGCCGGGTCGTCAAGAACGTCACCGGTTACGACCTCCCCAGGCTGGCGACCGGGTCGCTGGGTTCGCTCGGGGTGATCACTTCGATGTGTTTGAAGCTGTGGCCCCTGGCCGAACGTTCGGTCACCGTCACGGTGGACGATCCGGCCCGGGCCAGGTCCTCGGTGTATCGGCCGCTGGCGGTGCTGGAAACGCATTCGGGAGGATTCGTTTACCTGCAGGGAACCGGGGCGGAGGTGGAGGCGCAGGCCCGCCGGCTGGGCGGAGCCGTCGTGGACAGCCTGGTGTGGCCCGAGGTGCCGGCAGGCGACGTCTGTCTGTCCCTGCGGGTGCCTCCGGCGCTGGTGGGCGAGGCGATCCGCCGCCTCCCGCCCGGCCCGTTCGTGGCCCAACACGGGGTGGGCGAGATCTCGCTGGCGCCCGCCGGGTGGGACGCCGACCATCTGCTCACCTTGCGCACCTGGGCCGAGAGCCAGGGGGGAACCCTGGTCCGGCTGCGGGGAGAGACCCCGGCCGGGTTCGACCCGTGGGGGTCGCCGCCGGCCGGGCTGGCGCTCCAGCGAAGATTGATGGCTGCCTTCGATCCCGCCCGGATCCTCAACCCCGGTCGGATGGCGGGGATGACGTGATGGCCTATGTCACCGCCCACGCCCCCACCAAACCGGAACTGGATGCCTGCATCCGTTGCGGCCTCTGTCTTCCGGCCTGTCCCACCTACCGGCTGACTGGCCGGGAGTCTGCTTCTCCCCGGGGGCGGCTGCAGGCGATGTCGATGGTGCTGGAAGGGATCGCCCCGATCGACGAGGCATTCGACGAGGTGATCTCGTTCTGCCTGGGTTGCCGGGCGTGCGAGGCGGTTTGCCCGGGGCTCGTTCCCTACGGGCGGGTGCTGGAAGGAGCGAGGGCGGAACTTACGGCACTCCGTCCCGACCGGGGGCGCTCCCTCCGGCGGGTGGTACTGGGTGTTTGGATCGATCGGCCGGCATTGATGCGACTGGTGACACGGCTGGCGGCGGCACTCCAGCGGGCTCGGGCCGATCGACTGATGCCGGCCGCCCTGCGCCGGCCGTTCCGGGGCCTACGGAGACTGCCCCTGAGGGTTCCGACGGTCCGGGGAACGAAGTCGTCGCCGGGCGCCGGGCGGGGGCGGGTCGGGCTGCTGGCGGGGTGCGTCATGGACCCCTGGTTCTCGCCGGTTCACGAGGCGACGATCGGCCTGCTCAACCGGGCCGGCTTCGAGGTGGTGGTCCCGGCCTCCCAGGGTTGCTGCGGGGCGCTGGCCGCCCACGACGGCCACGCCTCCGCCGCCGCCCGGATGGCGGAGGTGAACCGGGTGGCGTTCGGAGGATGCGACATCGTCGTCTCCAACGCCGCCGGCTGTTCCGCCCATCTCAAGGATCTGCATCGGATCCAGGACCCGCCCGGCCCCGAGGTCCTCGATGTCACCGAACTGGTCGCCCGATGTCTGAGTGATGGGTTGCTGCCGCGGCTCGAGGGGGACCGCGGAGAAGTGGCGGTCCAGGATCCCTGCCACCTCCGCCACGCCCAGCGGGTGACGGAACAGCCGAGGGCGATCCTGCTGGCGGCCGGGTACCGGCCGGTCGAAATCGACCCGGACGGGCTCTGCTGCGGGGCAGCCGGCGTCTACTCGGTTCTCCGACCGGAGACCTCGCATCAGCTCGGTGTCCAAAAAGCCGACCAGGTGCGAGGATCGGGTGCCATGATCGTGGCTTCCGCCAACCCTGGATGTGAGATGCAACTCCGATCCCATCTGCCACCCTTTGTGAAGGTGGCTCATCCCGTGGAGTTGTACTGGGAGGCGCTCGAGGCCGAACGGAGCGCCCGATGATCGTCTCCGACGATCAGGCCGTCCCGCTCACGTGGTTCCGGCTCGGGGCGGGAGCTTTCCGCACGATGCTCGAGGTGGCGATGCTGGTCGTGGGCAGCGCCCTGCTCAGTCTCGGGTTGGTGGTGCTGCTCGATGGGTTTTCGATCGTGGATGTCGGACTGGGGCTTTCTACCGGTTCGATGCTCGGTTCGGCTCTGGTGTTGGGGATCGTCGGTGCATTCGCCTTCGGGGTGGCCTCCGAGGGTGGGTACGGTGCGACCCGCGGGCTCGAGCGATATCCGCGGGAGCGGGTGGCGGTGGCGAGGGCAGTTGCCGGCCTGGTGCTGGGGTTGGCATTCTGGCTGGTGGCCAGGATCGTCGATCCCTATCTGGCCGGTCTGTCCTATCCCCTCCTGGTGGGTAGACAGTTGTTGGAGGCGGTTGGTCTGGCCGGTCTGCTGGTCGTGCCGATCCTGGGGGTGGGCGGCGCCTACTTCGCCCATCGGAGTCTCGAGCGCGCCGGGTTCGGGATCGACGTGGAAATGGGGCTGATCTACCTGGTGTGGGTGCTCGGGGTGCTGGCTGCCACCTCGTTCCCATGACGGCGCCGCCGACTCTCCCCTGGTGGCGACAGGCGGTTGTGTACCAGGCCTACATCCGATCCTTCGCCGACGGGAACGGCGACGGAACCGGGGATCTGGCCGGTCTTCGCTCCCGGCTTCCCTACCTGCGCTCGCTGGGGGTCGATGCGGTGTGGATCAACCCCTGGTATCGCTCGCCCCTCGTCGACGGCGGCTACGACGTGGCCGACTATCAGGACATCGATCCCCGCTTCGGTGATCTGGGACAGGCGGAGCAGTTCATCGTCGAGGCCCATGCCATCGGCCTCAGGGTGATCGCCGATCTCGTCCCCAACCACACCTCCTCAGAACATCCCTGGTTCCAGGCGGCGCTGGCCGGTGGTCCCGGCAGCCCTGCCAGAACCCGCTATCACTTCCACCCGGGTCGGGGAGTCGACGGTTCCGAACCACCCAACGACTGGAAGAGCGTGTTCGGCGGACCCGCCTGGAGCCGGTTGGCCGATGGGGAGTGGTACCTGCACCTGTTCGATCCCGAGCAACCGGATCTCAACTGGGCCGAGAAGTCGGTGCGGTCCGAGTTCATCGGGATCCTTGAGTTCTGGCTCGAGCGGGGGATCGATGGCTTCAGGGTGGATGTGGCCCACGGTCTGGCCAAGGATCCTCGCTACCCCGACATCGGCGAGGGAGAGCAGGGGGGGACGTCCGGCCGGGTGACATCATCCCAACATCCGTTCTGGGATCGTCCCGAGGTATACGAGATCATCGAAGGGTGGAGAGCGGTGCTGGACCGCTACGAGGGGGAGAGGATGATGGTGGCGGAGGCGTGGGTGGCGAACCGGGAGCGATTGGGCCGCTACCTGGTGTCCGGCCGGTACCACCAGGCCTTCGATTTCGACGTTCTCACCGCTCCCTGGCAGGCCCCGGCCATGCGGGCGACCATCGAGGCGGCCATCGACGGGTCGGCCCGGGTGGGGTCGATCCCCACCTGGGTCCTCTCCAATCACGACGTGATGCGAGTGGCGACTCGTTTCGGTCTGCCCGCCGGGGTCGATCCCAAGCATTGGCTGGTCGACGGCACGGGTGCCGGGCTGGATCCAGCCAGGGGGTTGCGCCGGGCGCGGGCCGCCGCCCTGCTCGTGCTGGCACTGCCAGGCTCGGTCTATCTGTACCAGGGTGAAGAACTGGGGCTCCCGGAGGTGTGGGATCTGCCCATCGAGGTGCTCGACGACCCGGTTTGGGAGAGGTCCGGCGGGACCGAGAAAGGCCGGGACGGCTGCCGGGTCCCGTTGCCGTGGCTGGAGGACGGTCCTTCCTACGGATTCGGGACGGGACCATCGTGGTTGCCCCAACCACCTGGCTGGGGTCGACACTCGGTGGCGGCACAGGAGCGAGACCCGTCATCGACGCTGGCGATATATCGAGCGGCGCTGGTGATACGGTCGGAGCGGCTGACCGGTGACGAACAACTCGTCTGGAATGTACCGACGGGGGGGACGGTGATCGACTTCGAGCGGGGCTCCGGGCTGCGGTGCCTGGTCAACCTGGGCGAACAGCCGGTGCGGCTACCGCCGGGACGGGTCTTGCTGGCCAGTGACCCGGCGGTCGATTCTTTCCTTCCCGCCGACACCGCCGCCTGGCTGGTCTGAAGACTTCAGCCGGCGAGCACCGCCAGGACCTCGTCGAGAGGAGCGTGGTCGCCGGCGAAATCTTCGAAGTCGGCGTACAGCAACTCATCGCCCGGCCCGATCACGAGGGTCGCCCCCAGTTGGAGCGGTCGTTTTCCCGGCGTCCCCTGGCGGTTTCCGCCCGCCAGCGATCGGCCGGCAGCGATCAGAGCTCCGGGTCTCACCACCGAGCCCAACCCGAGTGTCTTGGTTCCCACTACCTGGGCTGCCTCGCCGTCGGAGTCGAGGAGCACCGGGAAGGGAACCCGCTCCTCCTCGATGAAGGCGAGGGCGTAGCGTTTCCCGCCGGTGCCGATGGCGGTTACCTCCACCCCGGTGGCAAGCAGCTCCTGATATCGATCGCGGACCTGACCGGCCCGCTCACGGCAGGTCAGTCAACCAAAGTGCCGGAGAAACAGCAGGACGTGGGGTCGGTCCCGCCAGAGGTCGCCCAGGCGATGGAGCTCGCCGGCGGAATCCTCCAACATCACGTCACCGAGGAGAGAAACGTCGAAACCCATGACGCCAGGCTATCGGCGTGGCGAGGTGAACCGGAATCCGACCCTATCCTGAATGCCGATGTCGACTCCGCAACGTGTGGCGGTGGGAGGTCTGCTGGGCTGGGCCCGCAAACGCCGATTCCCCACCCTCTTGCTCATCACCGGCGGGTTGTTCGGTCTGGACCTGCTGGTGCCCGACTTCATCCCGCTGGCCGACGAGCTGTTGCTGGGTCTGGCCACCCTGGTCCTCGCTCGGTGGAAGGACAACCGGCGGGCCCGGTTGGGCTCGGGCTAACCCTCGCCGAGCGCGTAGGAGACGGCCTCCGACAGGGAAAGCCGGCGGCCGCGCTCGAGCCACTCCCCGGCCGAGGCGCCCGCTGCGTCGACGAATGGCTCGATCGGCGGGAGGCGGTTCGGTTCACTGCTCGCCAGTTCGACACCGCTGATCTCCTGTTGGGCCTGGTAGGCGCCATACAGGACCAGGGTCCGTTCCAGGTCGCCCGAGCGCATCGCCAGTTCGGTGAAGTCGCGTAGGTGATAGACCATGCCCGACACGTCACCGTCGGCGGCGAAGATCCGCATCCCCTGATCGAGGTCGGCCTTGGCGCCATCGACGTCCCCCGCTTTGAGTTTGGCCGTTCCGAGCATCCGGTGGACCCAGCCCCGCATGAAGGAGTCGTCGAGATGCCGGTACTCCTCCAGGGCCCGCACATAGTGATCGATCGCCGCCGGCAGGTCATCGATCAGCCAGGCCTGGTTGCCCAGGGCCCACTCGACCTTGGCGACGCCGGAAGCCCACTGCACCTTGCGGGCGCCGTCCTCGTCTCCCAGCCGTCGAAACAGGTCGAGCGACTCGGTGAGCTCGCTCAAGTCGTTGGGGTCACCGCCACCCATGAAGCGGGGGAAGGCGGCGTTGTAGAGGGCTTCGGCCAGCTGTGGCCAGTCCTGCTGCCGGCGGGCGATCGAGACCCACTCGTTGTACCAGGTGCCGGCGCTGGCATGATCCGCCTGCCAGTAGGCGATGCCGCCCGCCGCCTCGAGGGCGCGCATGCGCGCCCCGGGCGAACCTCCGGGCAGGTTGGCGATCTGCTCGACCCGCATCCGCCCCTCGGCCAGCCCACCTCGCATGTGCCAGTAGCGCCAGGTGGCTCCCGCCAGCTCTGAGCCGAGATCGGCCTGCCCGGACTCGACCGCCCAGTTGAGGGCGGCGCGCAGGTTGTCCAGCTCTCGGTCGAGCCGCCCGAGCGCGGTGGCCCGGGCGGATGTCAGCAGCATCGGTTCCACTTCCACGGCAATCCGCAGGACTTCTCGCAGATGCCGGTCGCGAATCTCGGCCTCCTCCCCGGAAGCCACCAGCTGTTCCATGGCGAACTCGCGGATCGTCTCGAGCATGCCGTAACGCGGTTCGGCAGTTCCCGCCTCGTGGCGGACCAGGCTGTGCTCGACGAGCTGGTCGAGCGTGTCGAATACCGATCGTCCCTGGTCGACCTGCTCGATCGACTCCAGGTCGGCACCGTGGGAGAACACCGACAGCCGGCGCAGGAGTCGTTTGGCGTCCTCGCCGAGCAGGTCATGACTCCAGGCGATGGTTGCCCGAATGGTGCGCTGCCGCTCGGGAACGTCCCTGCGACCACTCGCCAAGAGGTCGAGGCCCTTGGTGAGGCGTTCGACGATGGCCTGGGGGGACAGCACCTTCGCGCGGGCGGCGGCCAGCTCGATGGCCAACGGGAGTCCGTCGAGACGCCGGATCAGTTCGACGACCGCCCCGGCGTTGGCGGCGTCGAGCTTGAAGTCGTTGCGGACGGCGGTGGCACGATCGATGAACAGCCGGACCCCGGCCTCGCCGGCCAGGGCATCGAGCCGCTCGCCTGGATCCGGCACGGGGAGGGGCGAGACCGCGAACTCGTGTTCGCCCGAGAGGCGCAGCGGCGCCCGGGAGGTGACCAGCACCGTAAGCCCACCGGTCTCGTTGATCAGCTCTCCCACCTGATCCGCGCCGTGGACGATCTGTTCGAAGTTGTCGAGCAGGAGGAGGGTGCGGCCGCCTTTCAGATACTCGAGCAGCCGTGTGCGGTGCTCTTCTAGTGAGTGGAGGCCGATGGCGGAAGTGATGGCGGCGATGAGAAGCTCAGGGTCGACGATGGCGGCCAGTGGCACGAACACGACGTTGTCGAAGGCGGCGGCGGCCCTTTCGGCGACGGCCAGGGCGAGGCGGGTCTTGCCGGTCCCGCCCGGTCCGGTGAGCGTTACCAGGCGGGCGGCACCCAGCAATTCGACGAGGTCTTCGAGTTCGGTCTCCCGCCCGACGAAGCTGGTCAGGTTGGGAGGGGCGTTGGCCACCCTCAAACTGGCCGATCGGAGCGGAGGGAACACCTGCGGTAATCCGGCGATGACCAGGTCGTAGAGGCGAACCTCCTCATCAAAGTCCTTGAGCCGGTGGAGCCCGAGATCACGGGGCGAAACACCGTCGGGGAGCGCATTTCGAACGAGCTCGACGGTCGTGGCGGAGAGGACGACCTGGCCGCCGTGTCCGGTCGCACCCACCCTCGCCGCCTGGTGGACATCGATCCCGTGATAATCGTCGCCTGCCAGGCGACCCTCCCCGGTGTGGAGACCCATCCGCACCCTGACGTCGAACCCGTGCCAGTCGGCTTCGGAGAGGAGGCGCTGGGCGGCGACTGCCGCCGCCACCGCCGCCGGAGCCGAGGCGAACGAGGCGAAGAACGAGTCTCCCTCGGTACGGACCACTACCCCGCCCTCATCCTCGATGGACCGGCGCAGGATGCCGTCGTGGATTGCGAACAGCTCCGACGATCGTTCTCCCGCCTGTTGCAGGAGCCGGGTGGAGCCCTCGATGTCGGTGAACAGAAACGTCACCGTACCGGTGGGAAGTGTCATGATTCCTCGCTGCGGGTGAGCCTATCGGTTGTTACTCAGCTGGGGGGCCGGGAGAGCAGTTTGACCCGGAACAGGGTTCGGCCTGGAACGGATTCGAGTCCGATCCACCCGCCATGTCGATCGGTGATGATGCTGCGGCTGATGTCGAGGCCGAGGCCGGTACCCGATCCGGGTGGTTTGGTGGTGAAGAACGAGTCGAAGACCCGGTGCTGGATCTTCTCGGGGATGCCGGGGCCGTTGTCCTCGACTTCGACCGCCACCCCCGACCCATCGGCGCTCACCCGGATCACGATCGTCGGATCGGCGGTGCCGGTCAGGGCGTCGGCGGCGTTGTCGAGCAGGTTGGTCCAGACCTGGTTGAGCTCGGAACCGTAGGCTTCGATCTCGGGGACGTTGTCGTCGTACTCCTTGACTACGGTGATCCCCTCCAGCTTCCGCTCGAGGATCAGGAGGGTGTCATCCAGACCGCGTCTGACGTCGACCGTCTGGACCGGCGCCTGGTCGAGATAGGAGTAGGACTTGAGGGCGCCGACGATCGAGGAGATCCGGCCCGCCCCGACCACGATGTTGCGGGTGAGCCCGGTCACCTCCTGGGCTGTCCGGAGAACCCGAAGCGCCGCCGCTCGCTGGGTGTCGTCGAGCTGCCCGGTGAGTTCCGTCAGGTCGGCCGGCCCGAAGCCGAGTGCCACCAGCGCCGGGCTCGCCCCCCACGGATCCGGGACCCCCTGGCGGGAGAGCCAGGTCTCCACCTCCCCCTCCAGATCGGCCCGAGTCAGTGAGTCGAGAACCGGGGGGTCGATCGAGCGGGTGCGGACTTCGCCGAGGAGTCGCTCGAGGGTGGTGGCGCCGAGCGACGGCACCGACCCGGCGACTGCGTCGGTGAGTTTGTCGATGGCACCGGACAGTTGGGCGGCTGCCCGGCCGATGGCGGCTGCCGGGTTGTTCAACTCATGGGCGAGCCCGGCGCTCAGGGTCCCCAGTTGGGCCATCCGCTCGCTCTGGCGCAGTCTCGACTGGGTGTCCTTCC
>DAIOGO010000079.1:0-11820 GCA_036745195.1 Actinomycetota bacterium
TCGATGCTCGACTCCCGGACGAGGACACACCCCGGCAACAGCAATGCCACCAGCAGCAGCCTGCTCCAGCGCGGCATCAGCCGAGGACTGGCTTGAACGACGGCCGCGAGGCCTCGAAGGCGTCGATCGCGGCGGCGTGCTGCAAGGTGAGCCCGATGTCGTCGAGACCGTTGAGCAGACAGTGCTTGGTGAAGGGATCCATGTCGAAGCGGGCCTCGAATTCGGCGCCGTGGGTCACCGTCTGGGCGGTCAGGTCGATGGTGACCTCGGCGGTCGGATCGGCTTGGGCCAGTTCCATCAACCACTGCACCTCCTTCTCGCTCAGCACCACCGGGAGCAGACCGATCTTGGTGCAGTTGTTGAAGAAGATGTCGGCGAACGAGGAGGCGACGACCGCCTCAAAACCCCAGTCCTGGAGGCCCCAAGGTGCGTGCTCACGCGAGGATCCCGATCCGAAATTGGGGCCGGTGACGAGCACCCGCGCCCCCCGGTATTCGGGTCGCTCCAGAACGAAGTCGTCCTCGTCCCGGCGCCAGTCATAAAACACGAACTCTCCGTACCCGGTTCGCTCGACCCGCTTGAGGAACTGCTTGGGCATGATCTGATCGGTGTCGACATTGGCCCGGGGAAGGGGCGCCATGGTCCCGGTGATGACGTCGATGGCTCGCATGTCACTGCTCCCAGGTTCGGATGTCGACGAAATGACCTGTCACCGCCGCCGCCGCCGCCATCACCGGCGACACGAGGTGGGTGCGCCCACCTTTGCCCTGGCGGCCTTCGAAGTTGCGGTTGGAGGTGGAGGCACATCGTTCTCCCGGTGCCAGGATGTCGGGGTTCATACCCAGGCACATCGAGCAGCCGGCATCGCGCCATTCGAATCCGGCCTCCTTGAAGACGAGATCGAGGCCTTCCTCCTCGGCCTGGAGCTTCACCAGTCCCGACCCGGGCACGACCATGGCTGACACCCCGGACGCCACCTTGCGTCCTGCCACCACCCGCGCCGCCTCGCGCAGGTCCTCGATCCGGGCATTGGTGCAGGACCCGAGGAACACCCGGTCGATGGTGATCTCGGTGATCGGGGTGCCTGCCCGCAGGTCCATGTAGGCGAGGGCACGCTCGGCGCTCTCTCGCTCGACCGGATCGTCGATTCGGGCCGGGTCGGGGACGGAGTCGGTGATGGCGACGGTCTGCCCGGGGTTGGTGCCCCACGACACGTACGGCACCAACTCGGCGGCGGGGATGACCAGTTCGCTGTCGAAACCGGCTCCCTCGTCGGTGGCCAGCGATCGCCAGTAGGCGACGGCGGCGTCCCAGTCGGCGCCGGTGGGGGCATGCGGCCGGCCCCGCAGGTAGTCGAAGGTGGTCTGGTCGGGTTCGATCAGACCGGCCCGGGCGCCGGCCTCGATCGACATGTTGCAGATCGTCATCCGCCCTTCCATCGACAGGGCGCGGATTGCCGAGCCCCGGTATTCGATCACGTGCCCGTTGGCGCCGGCCGTCCCGATCCGGGCGATGATCCCCAGGATGATGTCTTTGGCGGTGACACCGGGCGGGAGGTCACCGTCGATGGTGGTGGCCATCGACTTGGGCTTGGTTTGGGGGAGGGTCTGGGTGGCGAGGACGTGCTCCACCTCCGAGGTTCCGATCCCGAAGGCGAGGGCGCCGAATGCCCCGTGGGTGGCGGTGTGGCTGTCGCCGCAGACGATCGTCATACCCGGTTGGGTGATCCCCTGCTCGGGACCGATGACGTGGACGATGCCCTGGCGGGGGTCGTCCAGACCGTAGAGGGTGATCCCGTTCTCCTGGCAGTTGCGGATCAGGGCGTCGATCTGGGTCTTGGACATGGCGTCGCGTATGCCGAGAGCTCGGTCGGCGGTGGGCACGCCGTGGTCGATGGTCGACACGGTGAGATCGGGCCGGCGTACCGGGCGTCCCGACAGTCGAAGGCTGTCGAATGCCTGGGGGGAGGTCACCTCGTGGACGAGATGGAGATCGATGTAGAGAAGTGCCGGTTCACCGGGGGCCTGGCGGACCACGTGGTCATCCCACACCTTCTCGAACAACGTCCTCGACATACGACCTTCCTGGGGAAGTGGGAATCGTAATCGAGACGGGCTGCTGTCCGGCCCGGGCAACGGTCAGGCGGATGTCGCCGGCCTCGAGCCCGGCTCGGGGTCGCCATTCTCCGGGTTCGAAAGGAGGTCGTAGGTTGCCTCGGCCTGGCGCCGGTCGACCCGGGAGATGGCGTACCCGGAGTGGACGATGACGTACTCGCCGACCTCGACTTCAGGAACCAGGATGAGATCGACCGCAACGACTCCCCGGCCGGGGAGGTCGACCATCGCCGGCCGTGACAGCGCCGTCCCTGTCTCGCGGGAGAGAACCTGTCCGGGAATGGCGACGCACATCTCAGCCGCCGTCCGAGGCGAGGTCTCGCACCAGCCGGCTCACCGCGGTCGTCACCGCCGGGCTCGGGGGGGCGCCGACCGTGAAGTCGGTCCCCTCGATCCCGTAGATCACCAGTCGCTCCGGCAGGGTTCCCAGCGCCCTGGCCAGCTCGACGGTCTCGGCCAGGCCGAACGAATGAGTGGAACCGAACTGGCCGGCAGGTAGCGAGGTGCGAGCGGCGTCGATCCGGGTGACGGTTCCGGCCGGTCTCCCGGTGCGCATGGCGTCGACCACGACGACCTCGTCCTCTCCTTCCCACAACTCCATGAGGTCGGCGCAATCCGAGCGGAGGCTGGTCCGGGCCGAGGTGAGGCGTTCGGCGACGAGCAACCCGGCGGCGTCGTCACCCCGGTCGCGGTTCCCGATGCCGATCACCAGCCGGCGGCCGGCCATCAGTGCCGTTCCACCGTGAGATCGAGGAAGTGGGTGGCGCAGCTGATGCACGGGTCGTAGTTGCGGATCGCCTGCTCCAACTGCCAGCGCAGCTCGAGGTCGGGGAGCGAGGTGCGCCCGTGGAGGAACGCCCTCAGGTCGTCCTCGATGCTGAGCTGGTTCTGCGAGGTCGGTGGGACGATCTGGGCGTCGGTGATGAGGCCGTTCTCGTCCACCGAATAGCGGTGGTAGAGGAGCCCTCGGGGGGCTTCCGATGCCCCGTGACCGCTACTGGAGCGAGGCTCGACGACGACCGAGGGCTGGGCGGGGCGCTGGTATTCGCCGATGATCCTCAGCGTCTCCTCGAAGGCCAGCACCAGTTCCACCGCCCGCACCACGATGCTCTGGAAGGGGTTGGTGCAGACCGGCCCCAGCCCGGCCCGGTCGGCCTCCTCCCTGGCCAGCGGGGTGAGCTGATCGTGATTCAGCGAATAACGAGCCATCGGGCCGACGTGGTAGGCACCACGGTCCTTGATACGGGCATGGAGGGCATTGGATCGTTCGACGTGTTCTTCTTCGAACACATCGGTCCACTCGGAGACGTCGATGTCCATCCCCCGATTCGAGATGATGCGACCCTCCTCGATGGCGTAGCGATCGGGATGGCGCATTGCCACGTATTCGTAATCGCGACTGAACTCGGGCATCGGGAACCCCGAGACCCAACGAACCGTGTCGATGGCGGCGCCGAGGCCCCATTCCAGGTCGGGGACGAGGGCGTCGAGTTCGGGCCGGGTGGGGGCGCGGTAGAAGCCACCGACGCGGGTGTTGATCGGATGGATCTCCCGGCCGCCCAGCACCGTCATCAGGTGGTTGCCGATCTTCTTCAGCCGGAGGCCGGCACCGACCCGGTCGGGAAAGTCCTTGGCGAGTGCGATCCCGCTCTCGTAGCCGAGGAAGTCGGGGGCATGGAGGAAGTAGATGTGGAGGCCATGGCTCTCGATCCACTCCCCGCAGTAGATGAGGCGGCGGAGCGCCCGCAGGGTTGGAGGGAGTTCCACTCCAGCCGCCTGTTCCATGGCGTTGCAGGAACTGGTCTGATAGGCGATCGGGCAGATGCCGCAGATGCGGGCCGTGATGTCGGGCGCCTCCGAGAACCTCCGTCCCCGCAGCAGCGCCTCGAAGAAGCGGGGCGGCTCGAAGATCTTGAAACGGAGGTCGGTGATCTCGTCCCCCACCAGGGTCAGATGAAGGGCGCCCTCGCCTTCGACTCTGGCGAGGTATTCGACATCGAGGTTGCGCTCATTGTGCAAGGCGGTCACCGACCTCTCTGAACTCGGGGGCGTAGGCGTTGAAGGTGCGTAACGCTCGGATCACCGTCTCGCGAGGAACTCCTCGCTCGCTCCACCATTCCGCCAGGGCTTTGACGTTGGGTTCCTGCGATGGGCCGAAGCAGCCGTAACAACCCCGGTCGTAGGCGGGACAGATGGCCCCGCACCCCGCCTGGGTGATGGGCCCGAGACACAACGCCCCCTCACGCACCATCACACACGGGGTGCCACGCTGTTTGCACTCGACGCAGACGCTGTGGCGGGGCAGGTTGGGCCGGCGTTTGTGGAGGAACGCATCGATCAACTCGATCAACTGGTACTTGGAGATCGGGCAGCCGCGCAGCTCGAAGTCGACGGCGACGTGCTCTGCGATCGGCGTGGATGTGGCCAGGGTGCTGATGAAAGATGGTTCGGCGTAGACGATCGAAGTGAACTCCGACACATCCGCCCAGTTGCGGAGGGCCTGGATCCCCCCGGCGGTGGCGCAGGCGCCGATCGTGATCAGCGCTCCCGACTGACGGCGGACTTCGTGGATCCGCTCGGCGTCGTGGGGTGTGGTGATCGATCCCTCGACCAGGGACACGTCGTACGGACCCTCGATGACGGCGCTGGTCGCCTCGGGGAAGTAGGCGATGTCGATGGCGCCGACGATGGCCAGGAGTTCGTCCTCGCAGTCGAGCAGGCTCAGCTGGCAGCCGTCGCAGGATGCGAATTTCCACACGGCGAGTTTCGGGCGCCCGCTCACAATTCCTCCACCTTGAGCCTCCGGCCGAAATGGGCATAGCTGCCCACCGGGCCGTCCTTGCAGATGAAGTCGGCCCCATACTGGCAATGCCCGCAGAAGCCGACTCCGCACTTCATGTTGCGTTCCACGCTCATCCAGACTCGCTCGGCCGGGACCCCGCCAGAGGTCAGTTGGCGTGCGACGACTCGCATCATCACCTCGGGCCCGCACACCATCGCCACGGTGTTGGCGGGATCGAAGGAAACGCGCGGGAGGAGGTTGGTGACCAGTCCGACATCACCCCACCAGTCCGACGGGGCCCGGTCGACCGTTACTTCGACCTGGATGTCGGGCGAGAACTTCCATCCCAACAGGTCGTCCTTGTACAGCAGATCGGCCGGGGTGCGGGCACCGTAGAGCAACGAGAGACTGCGGACGCCCGCCCGCCCGGTGAGGGCATGGATGATGGCGGGGCGGAGCGGGGCGAGACCGATTCCGCCGGCGACGATGAGGAGGTCCTTGCCGGCGGCTTCTGCCAGCGGCCAACCCCGCCCGTACGGCCCGCGGGCACCGACGAGGTCGCCCGGTTGGAGGGCCGCCATGGCATTGGTCACCGATCCGACCGCCCTGACGGTGTGGACCAGGGCGTGGGGCACGAAAGGATTGCCGGCGATCGAGATGGGGACCTCTCCCACCCCGAAGAGATAGATCATCGTGAACTGGCCGGGGTGGAACTGGATCTGATGGCCCTCCAGCCCTTCCAGGACGAGCGTGACGGTGTCGGGCGTCTCGGTCGTGCGCGCCATCACCCGATACGGGTGGGGGAGCATCTCGTCTCGGGCCGCCTCGACCCCGAACCTGGTCTCGATCATGAGTTGGTCCCCGGATAGATGTCGAGCAGCCGGATGCGGGCTCCGTGAAGCCGGCGCACAGCCTCGGCGGCGACGGTCCGGTACATCTGCAAGGCGAGTTCCCGATCGACCTCACATTGGCGGCGTACCTCCTGGGCGTCGAAGACGATCATCGTGGTGGAGGTGAGTGCTCGCGCCCTCCAGTTCCACTCGTATGGTGGGAACAGCCAGCTCACGCCGACCAGATCGCCGGGGCCGAGTGTCTCCAGCACGATTGGGGGCCGTCCCGGTATCGAGACCTCCAACCCGACCTTGCCTTCGTCCACCAGATAGAAACGATCGGCCGGGCTGTCGGCTTCGAACATCACATCCCCGATCGAGTAATGGACTTCCTGGGCCAGGGACTCGAGATACAGGTAGCTGGGTTCGGGTAACCCTTTCAGCACCGGGGCCCGATCTCTCCAGTTGGCCAGACTCATGGTTTCCCTCCGTTGCTCATCGCAGCTACCTCTTCGGTGATGTCGATCCCGACCGGGCACCAGGTGATGCAGCGTCCACAGCCGACACAGCCCGAGGAGCCGAACTGGTCATGCCAGGTGGCGAGCTTGTGGGTCATCCACTGTCGGTACCGCGAGCGGGGAGACGATCGAACCGGATGACCGTGGAGGCCCGAGAACTCGAGGTCGAAACAGGAGTCCCACGAGCGGGTCCGGATCGCCGTTCCGTCCAGACCCACCGAGTCGGTATTGGTCGAACAGAAGCAGGTAGGGCAGACCATCGTGCAGTTGGCGCAGGTCAGACAACGGGCGGCGACGGATTCCCAGCGCGGGTGTTCGGGGTTGTCGATGAGGAGTTGCGGCAGTCCGGCGGTGGGCATCACCCGGCCCATCCCGACCACTGCCCGCTCGATGGCGGCGTCGACCGCCTGAGCGTCGGCCGAGGTCGGCGCCCTCCCGCCCAGGGTGGCGAGCACCACCTCTCCTTCCGGGCTTCCCGACTCGACCACATACGAAAGCCCGGATCCTCCCGCCACCTCGGTCAGCACGAGGTCGTACCCGCTGGTGCAGCGGGGCCCGGTCTCCATCGAAACGCAGAAGCAGGTGCCTCCCGCTCTGGTGCAGTTGACCGCGAGGATGAAGACGTTGCGGCGCCGGGTCTGATAGCGCCGGTCGACGTGGCCGGCCCCGGTGAAGACCTTGTCCTGGATGGCGATGGCGGCGAGTTCGCACGATCGGACACCGACCAGGGCGAGCCTTCGGACGGCCATCGGCGTTTCGGTGAACACGAGGGACCCGTTGTGCCGTTCGATGGCGAACAGCTGTTCACTCGATGGATAGAGGAACCGTTTCCACCCGGTGGAGCCGGTGTTGTAGTCGAAGAGGGCGGCGCCCTCACCAGGTTGGATTCGGTATGTGGCGGCTTCCTGGTCGTCGGTCCAGCCCTCCGGTAGATCCGAGACTCCCCCGATCCGGTCATAGACGATTGCGTTGTCCCTGACGGTTGGTCCGATCAGGTCGTAGCCGCCGGCGGTGAGGTGTGAGAGGAGACCGTCGAGGTCATTGCGTTCGAGCACTCGGGTAGTCACGTTGCCCAACCTATGGGACCACCTGCCCTTGGCGTAAGTGGCTAACGGCCCTACCCGAGGGACGTTCGTACCTTTGGAATGGGGGACATGGAACGTTCAGGCTCATCATCTCGGTCCGGTCTCTGGTTGGCGGCCGCAACGGCGGTCATCAGCGGTGTGGCGATCTTCCTCAACGGCTACGGGGTGAGGGCCTGGGCCGACGTGGCAAGTGCGACCACCTACACCACGGCCAAGAACCTGGTGGCGGCTCTCGTCATCGTGGCGGTCGGGTTGGCGTGGAAGCGCTCCGAGCAGTCCGGCGGGGTGCGCCGCTGGAAGGACCTCGACGTCAGACACCGCCTGCTCTTGTTCGTGATCGCGGTCGTGGGTGGCAGTGTTCCCTTTGTGTTGTTCTTCGAAGGGCTGGCCAGGGCCGAATCCGCCCAGGCCGCCTTCATCCACAAGGGCCTGGTGGTGCTGGTGGCGATCATGGCGCCGTTGTTCCTCAGGGAGCGGTTGCGCTGGCAGCACCTGCTCGCGATCGTCCTCCTCATGTGGGGCCAGCTGGCGCTGGTCAGCGATTTCGGTCCGATCGTGCTCGGCGTGGGCGAGCGCATGATCATCGCGGCGACGGTCCTGTGGGCCATCGAGGTGATCGTGGCGAAGCGAGTGCTCGGCGTCGTGTCGCCCCGCCTGCTGGCCAGGGCCCGAATGGGTGGCGGGTCGCTGCTGCTGGTGGCGTATGTCCTGATCCGGGGCGAGGGAATGGACTTCTCCGCCCTGACCGGGTCACATCTGGTTTGGATCGCCGTCACCGGGCTGTCCCTCTCCGCCTACGTGCTCACCTGGTTCGTGGCGTTGTCCAGGGCCCCGGCCCTCGACGTCACTGCCATCCTGGTGGGTGGAGCGATCATCACCGCCCTCCTCCAGTCGGCGGTGGGCGGCGTCGCCCTCCCCAGCCCGGTGGGGCTGGCGCTGGTTGCGGCCGGCACGATCGTGGTCCTGGCCCGGGCATGGAAACCGCAGAGCGCTCCGACCCCACTCTGACCGGCCCCGAGCTGTTCGCCCGGTACGCCCAGCCACCCAACCTGCTCGGGTATTGCGGGCCGGAAGATCAGGCGGCGGTGGCCGCCCTGGCGGGTGGGCTGACCCTCCCCCGGGAGGAGGTCAAGCGGATCGCGGCGGCTTTCGAAGGGGCGTGGCCCTACCTGCAGCTCATCGCCCAACAGGCCGGCGTCGATCCTTTGGCGACGACCGTGGTCGAGCGTTACTGGATCGGCGCCGACGGCTTCGACTGGCTCGATGTGCATGGGTGGGGCCACTCCTTGTCCGATCGCTTCCGCAGCCAGGCCGGCCCGAGATGGGGCTCGATCGTCGATGCCATCAATGACGGGGGTGTTCCCAGCCACGCCTTTCACGTGTTCTGTGTCTATCCCTGGGTGGGGATGCTCCGCCAGGGTTTCGTCACCCCCAGCGTCGAGGTCCTCGACCGGTGCCGGATCAGTTGGGGCGCCGTTCTCGAGCGCGACGGTCAGTCGCTGGTGGTGGAGCGGCGGCCTCTGGTCTGGCGTCACGAATATCTCATCTCCGGGGAGAAAGTGGTCGAGCGGTTCCGTCAGGCGTCTGGACTGAGCGCTCGACCGGGTGACGTGGTGTCGCTCCACTGGGGGGATGCCTGCCAGCGACTCGAACCGTCGACCGGTGCCCGGTTGCGGCGGGTCCACGATCACCATCTCCGGCTGGCCAACCGCAGTCTCCGGCTGGCCCGACTGGAACCGGTTGGGCCTGGCCCGCGGACTCCAGTCCCTCCTGTCCCGGCCGCGGGTAGCGTGGAATCCAAGATGAACGGAGGAGGGTCATCGTGAGACGAGTACCGGTGTTCCTGATCATGGCCGGGCTGGCCCTGATCCTGGCCGCCTGCGCACCCGGGCCCAACCCGGCGGTGGTCGAGTTGCCCCCTGACGTGGCCGGCTTCTGGCAGGGACTGTGGCACGGGATCATCGCCCCTGTGACATTCTTCATCTCTCTCTTCACCGAAAGGGTGAACATCTACGAGGTCGTCAACAGTGGGAACTGGTACGACTTCGGGTTCGTGCTCGGAGCGGGGATCCTGTTCGGTGGAAGCCGGGCCGGGCGCCGGTCCTCCTGAACGATCGTCCCGGCCTCCCGTAGACTGAGTTCGTGCTGAACGGGCTCTTCGCTCTCCTGCTGGTGTTCCAGGTCTCCACCGTCGATGTCGGGGGAGGGTTCACCGACGCGTCGGCCCGGTCGACCAGGCTCGCTCCCGATCGCATCGAGGTGACCCTGACCGTGTCGGCTGCCACCGGAGCCTCGGTGGTGGCCCATCTGATCGAACCGGGTGGTGAACAGCTCACCGTGGCGCTGGCCGACGATGGAGACGGTCGTTACGAGGGGACGTTCGAGACGAGGCCGATCGATCTGGTCGTCGTGTTCGAAGGGATCCGGCCGGGACGGGAGAGCGCTCAGAGCCGTCCCCTTCGGCTCACCGAACTCGGGCTGCCGACCGACGCACTGGTCAGCCCGACCTTTCCCTCCCCGGAGGGGGAGGACACCTCCCAGTGGGCCTGGCTGGCCCTCGGAGCCGGCGCCGCCGCCCTGGCGCTTCTCGCCCTCGCCTACCTCCCCAAACGCCGATCGCCGTCAGAGGATCAGTCGGAGTCCGAGCCGGCCGAGATCTCCGGCTGATCGTCCGTCACCGACGCCCGCACCTCTGAAATGGTCCGGGTGTTGATCCGGGGCCACGCCCAGAGGGCAAGCAGGGCGTGGCCGATGCCGGCCAGCACGAACGGAGTCCGCAGCCCGACCGGTCGGGACACCCCGGCTTCGACCTGATCGGCGATGATTCCGCCCAGGGCGGTGCCGATCGGCATCGAGCCCCAGCCGAAGAAGCGGTAGACGGAGTTGACCCTCCCCAGCAGCCGATCGGGGATGACCTGCTGGCGGAGGGAGACGGTGACCACGTTCCACAAGGTCGACGAGAAGCCCTGGATGATCCCGAACGCCCACACCAGAAGCCCGCTCGAGGTCAGACCGGTGAGGGCGAGGGTCACCGCCATCACCCACAACGTCCCGAGGATGGCGGTGCCCGGTCCCAGCTTCTCGCTCACCTTGGCTCCACCGATCCCGCCCACCACCCCACCGATGGCGAAGCCCGTTCCCAGCAACCCGAACCCGAAGGCGTCGAGGCGAAGGATCTCCTGGGCGAACAGCACGAAGGTGGCGGTCGCCATCATGCCGAGGCCGTTCGTCAGGCCGAGGGCGATGGCCAGGCGGCGGAAGAACAGGTGGTCCCACAACCATCGAAACCCTTCCCGGATGTCTTCCCGGATCGTCCGGCGCTCGGCCGCCGGTGGAGGTTGAAAGGCCTTCCCGGTGATGGTGAAGACGAGTCCGGCTGCCACCGCGAAGCTGGCGGCGTCGATGAAGAATGGGAGGACGAAGGCGACTGCCAGCAGCGGGCCGGCCAGCGGAGGGCCGATGAAGGTGTTCATCACCATCTCGGCGCTCCACATCCGACCGTTGGCGCGTTCCAGTTGTCCCTTGTCGACGATAGAGGGAAGGAGGGTCTGCGCCGAGTTGTCGCGGAGTACCTCGGCCAATCCGAACAGGAGTGCAGAGAGGTAGAGGACGACGAGGATCCCGGTCGCCTGAGCGGGGGGGCCGGCGGTGCCGGCCGCCACCTCCTCGGGTGTGGCGAGGTTCGACTGGATCGGCAGGATGGCCAGCGCCACCGCCAGGGTGACCACGAATCGAATGGTGTCCATTGTCGCCACCAACTTGCGCCGGTCATATCGGTCCGTGATGACTCCGGCCGGAAGGGTGAAGACCAACCAGGGGAGAAACCGCACGATGCCGATGCCGGCGATCGCCACCGGGGATCTGGTCACCGCCGAGGTGAGCCAGGGGTAGGCCACCACCGACAGTCCATCGCCGAAGTTCGAGATCACCGAAGCGGTCCACAACCGCCAGTACCGGGGCCCGAGCCTGGTAGCGCTCGGCTTGGAGTTGGGGTCGGACACGTCCTGCATTGTGGTATCCGAGAATGGCGAGTGGGGAGCCTTTTCGCGGTGAGTGTGGCCCGCCACCGGAACCCACCGTTGATACGATTCGAGCCATGACGCCGATCGCCCGTTACTCGCTCGTTGCTCTCGACTGTCCCGATGCCTTCGCCCTGGCGACCTTCTACTCGGGCATCACCGGTGGGCGGGTGGAGGGAGCGCCGGGGGACGAGTGGGTGAAGGTGGTGGGAGCCGGGCCGACCATTGCGTTCCAGCAGGTTCCCGACCATCGGCCCCCCGACTGGCCCGGCTCCGAGAATCCCCAGCAGGCCCACATCGACTTCGACGTGGTGGACCTCGACGCCGGTGAGCAGGCTCTGCTGGCGCTGGGAGCCCGCAAGGCCGACTATCAACCAGGCGAAGATTTCAGGGTGTTCCTCGATCCCGCCGGTCACCCGTTCTGTCTGGTGCTGGACGAGAGCGGCTCCTAGGCCAGAAGGCCGGCTGTCGG
>DAIOGO010000080.1:0-11745 GCA_036745195.1 Actinomycetota bacterium
CCAGGTCTTCGACGGTAGGGACCGTTCCCGACGGTGCCCGCCAACCCTGGTTCGACCCGATGAAGAAGCGGGCAAACCGACCTCCCCCGGCGGAGAAGATCTCGTGGGTGTACCGGTTCTCCTCCGAGCAGAGGTAGATCACCATCGGTGTCACCAACTCGGGGTCGACCATGCCCGCCAGCGGGCCCAACAAGTCCTCCGTCATCCTGGTCCGGGCGATGGGAGCCACCACATTGGAGGTGATCCCGTAGCGGGCCCCCTCGATCGCCAGCACATTGGACAGACCGACGAGCCCCATCTTGGCGGCGCCGTAGTTGGCCTGCCCGAAGTTCCCGAGCAATCCGCTGTTCGACGACGTGAACACGAAGCGCCCGTATCCCTCTTCCTTCATGATCCGGAACGCCGGTTGGCTCACCCAGAAGGCGCCGGCCAGGTGGGTGGCGAGCACCGCCTCGACATCCTCCACACCGAGATTGGCGAAGCTCCGATCCCGCAGGATCCCGGCATTGTTGACCACGACGTCGAGCCGCCCGAATCGTTCCAGGGCGGTGTGGACGATGGACTCGGCCGAACCGGGATCCGCCACCGAACCATAGGAGGCGACCGCTTCGCCGCCATGGCCGATGATCTCGTCGACCACGGCATCCGCCCGGGCCGCCGCCGCCTTCTCCCCGGCCGGGTCCGGTTCCCCACCGACCGACCCACCGAAGTCGTTCACCACCACCGCTGCTCCCCGGCGGGCGAATTCGAGGGCATGGGCCCGTCCCAGACCTCCGCCGGCGCCCGTGACCACCGCCACCCGTCCTCCGAAATCGAACAGTGTCATCTCGCCTCCACCCGCCCGCTCATACGCCGCTCAGGCCCAGGCGCCGCCGCCGTCGCACCGCCGCTTGCGGGCTGGATGCCCAGATCGGCCACAGCGTGAAGGCAAACCAGCCCAGCATCACCGCGTTTCCCAGAGTCCCGAATACCGGGATGACCAGGTGGACCGCGCCGGCGATCAGGCCGGCGAAGAGAACCATCATGCGCGCCCCACCCTCGTCGAAGCGGCCCCGAACCGACTGCACCGCGGCGAGGAGCGCCGGGAACGGGAAGATCACCAGGAAGGCGGTCAATGCCACACCGATAATCACCCCCGCTCGGGCGTCATTCGGGAGTTGCTCGATCGGCACCGGTCGGCCGTCGCGGCCGAGAGGGGGGCGGATGCCGGGGGCACCGGTCTCGAATGGCTCGATCCAGCCTCGGACGGCGGCATAACCCCAAACCGCCGGAAACAGGACGAGAACCACCAGAACCAGCGCCGACATCAGCAAGAGGCGGCTGCTCCGGATCCGAGTCATCACTCCAAGCGTAGGACGCCGGCTGCGCCCGCGGTCCCGTCAATCGGCCCCGACGTACATCTCCTCGATGGTGTCGGCGTACTTCTCGAGCACGATCCGTCGCTTGAGCTTGAGCGAGGGAGTGATCTCACCGCTGTCAGGGGTCCAGTTGTCCGGCACGATCGTGAAACGCTTGACCCTCTCGACCTGAGACACGTGCGAGTTCGCCTCATCGACCGCCTTCGAGATCTCCGCCAGGACCTCCGGGTGGTTGGCGAAACTCTCCAGGTCGCTGTACTCGAGGCCGTGCTCCTTGGCCCAGTTGGGCGCCTCCTCGGCATCGAGGGCGATGAGCATCGTCAAGAACTTGCGGGCATCACCGATCATGCAGGCCTGGGCGACCAGAGCGTGCTCCTTGACCAGCGTCTCGAGCTTGGCCGGCGCAACGTTCTTGCCGGCGGCGGTGATGATGATCTCCTTCTTGCGGCCCACGATCGACAGGAAGCCGTCCTCGTCGAACTTGCCGAGATCGCCCGAGTGGAGCCAACCTTCCGGATCGAACGTCTCTTTGCTCTCGTCGTCCATTTTGTAGTAACCGGCGGTGACGATCCCACCCCGCATCAATACCTCGCCATCCGGGCCGAGTTTGACCTCGACGCCGGGCAGCGGCGTGCCGACCGAGCCCATCTTGTTGTGGCCGGGCCGGTTGGTGGTGGCGGGTCCGGTGTTCTCGCTCATCCCGTAGAGCTCGTGCAGGGGGATGCCGATGGCGTTGAAGAACACGATCAGCTCCCGGCTGATCGGGGCGGCGGCGGTGATGGCCACCACCACTTCATCCATTCCGAGCTGGGCCCTCACCTTGGAGAAGACCAGCTTGTCGAACAACGCCATCTTCAGTTTGGGGAGCAGCCCCGGACTCCGTCCCTCCTGCTCGGCCGAGATGACGGCCATGGCGTTGGCGAGCGCCTTGGAGATGAGAGCCGCTTTTTCGTGGTGGGCGAAGTTGCCGGAGATCCGGGTGTGGAACTTCTCGTAGACCCGCGGCACCCCAACGAACACCTCGGGACGGGCCCGCTGGATGTACTCGAGGACCTGGGCCATGTCCGGGCAGAAGTACACCTGGCCGGCCAGATAGATGCCGTTGTAGTGGGTGGAGACCCGCTCGGCGATGTGGGCGAGAGGAAGGTACGAGACCAATCGCGGGTTGGGTGGGATCTCCACCGCCCGCCGGACCGACTCGGTGGTCCACACGACATTGCGCTGGGTGATCATGACGCCCTTGGGCACACCGGTGGTGCCCGAGGTGTAGATGAGCGTGGCGATGCTCTCGGGTGTCACCTGGCGGCGAGCCCGCTCGACCTGCTCAGGATCCCGGCTCAGGGCTTCCTGACCCCGTTTGATCAGCTCATCCCAGGAGATCACCCAGTCGTATCCCTGGAAGTGGTCGGCGTCCTCCATCATGACCACATGGGTCAGGTGTGGAAGTTCGGACTTGATCGACTCCCAGGTCTTCATGAACCCGAGGTTCTCGACCACCGCTACCTTCGCCTCGCAGTTGTTGGCCACATACTGGACCTGCTCGGGAACGAAGGTCGAATAGATCGTCACGCCGGTGCCACCCGCCATCGAGGCGGCCAGGTCGGCTGCGCCGTGCTCGGGCCGGTTCCCGGCCATGATCGCCACGAAATCACCGGCGGTCACCCCGAGGCTCTGGAGACCGGCCGCCGCCTCGGTCACGTCCCGGTGGTACTGCGACCAGGTGCGATGAGTCCAGTCTTCCCCTTCCTTCCAGAGGATGGCGGGCTGGTCGGGAAACCGCTCGGCGTTGCGATCGAAGAAGTCGAGAATCGTCTTGCCCTCGACGACTGCGTCGATCTCTTGCCGCTCCCGCAGGGTGGTGTCGGTTGTCATGGTTTCCCGCCTCCGATCGTGGTGCTTTCCCGCAGTCTATCGACCTCTGACCGGTCCAGACCGGCCCAGGCCAGGATCGTCTCGGTGTCGGCGCCCGGCGCCGGCGGGCCGGTCGTCAGGTAGGCCGGGGTGCCGGAGAAGCGGGGGGCGGGCGCGGCCTGAAGCACGCCATCGTGCTCCACGAACGTCGCCCGGGCGGCCAGATGGTCCGACTGAGCCGCCTCCGCCGGAGACAGCACCGGGGCGACACAGGCGTCGCCATCGCGAAAGTGGACATCCCACTCGTCCCGCGACCTGGTGGCGAATACCGAGGCGAGCCGTGCTCGCATCGCCGGCCACGCATCCCGATCCATCCGGTCCCCCCACTCGTCCGGGTCGAGCCCGAGACCGGCCAGGAGCGACTCGAAGAACTGCGGCTCGATGGCCCCCACCGCCACAAACCGCCCGTCGGCGCAGCGATAGGTGGTGTAGAACGGCGCCCCACCGTCGAGCAGGTTGGAGGCACGATCGGGTGTCCACCACCCCCCGGCGATGGCTCCATGGAGCATCGACGAGAGGACGGCGACACCGTCGACCATCGCGGCGTCGACCACCTGCCCGTTCCCGGTGCGGGTGGCGTGGCTGATGGCGGCCAGCAGGCCGGCGAGGAGGAGCATCGACCCACCCCCGAAATCGGCGACGAGGTTGAGTGGAGGGATGGGCTGTTCGACCGGCCCGATGGCGGAGAGCGACCCTGACACCGCCAGGTAGTCGATGTCGTGCCCGGCGGTGGGGGATCGGGGACCATCCTGTCCCCAGCCGGTCATGCGCCCGTAGACGATTCTCGGGTTGACGGCGAGGACCCGATCGGGCCCGATCCCCAACCGTTCGGCCACCCCGGGCCGGAAACCCTCGATCAGGGCGTCGGCCTTCGCGGCCAATCTCAGGACGAGGCCTGGTCCATCGGGGCGCTTCAGGTCGATCGCGATCGACTCCTTGCCACGACCGAGGATGTCGCCGGGGTCGGGGGCGGCGCCCAGGGTCTCGAGCCGGTCGATCCGGATGACCCTGGCGCCGAGATCGGCCAGCATCATCCCGCAGTGCGGAACCGGTCCAATTCCGCCCAACTCGAGGATCGTCAGGTGTTCGAGCGGCCCTGGCATCAGCCCAGGCTAGAGGTTGCCGCCGCCATCATTCGACCCGGTCGTATCCGGGTCGACGGGTGCGCCATCGGTCGCCGCCTCCTCCCCCTTCGACCGTTTCCGGGGCGGGCGGACCGGCGGCTCGACCAGCGATTCCGAGTCGATCAGTTCGTGGCGGTCCCAGGCGGTGGAGATCACCGCCTGGATGATGGCGGCCGCCGGGAGTGCCAGGACGGCCCCCATCCCACCGAGCAGGTTCGCCCCAGCGATGAGAGCGGCCACGGACACCGCCGGGTGGATGGCCATGGCCTTGGCGGTGATCTTGGGAGCTACCAGCAGGTTCTCGACCTGCTGGTAGCCGATGAGGGCGACCAGCACCCACAAGGCCCGCCCTCCGTGCCAGACGTCGTTCGGGCCTTCCGGCACGACCGCCACCAGCACCGGGAGCACCGCAGCGATGTAGGTCCCGATGACCGGCACGAACTGGGACAGCACCCCCACCCACAACCCCAGGGCGATCGCATACGGAACCCCGAGCAGCGACAGCATCAGCGCGGTGAAGGAGGCCGCCACCACCGCCAGCACCAGCCGTGAGTAGATGTAGCCACCGGTCTTCTCGACCGAGATCTCCCAGATCCGCAATGCTTCTCGCTGCCGGTTGGGGGGCATGATCGAGAGCAGCGTGCGGCGCATCTTTGGCCCTTCCGCCACCATGTAGAAGGCGAAGAGGCTGACGGTGACGAATCGGAAGATGGCACCGAAGACGGTGTTTCCGACCGCAAACACTCCCCCCGCCAACGTTGCTCCGTACGACGCGATGAGGGTGCCGAGGCTCTCGAACTGTGCGGCCAGCTGATCGCTGAAGATGTCGATGTCGAGATTGGGCTGGCGGTCGATCCAGCCCTGTACATCCTCGATGTAGGCCGGCATGTTCTCGACCAGGGACGAGGCCTGCGAGACGAACACCGGCACCAGGGCGGCGATGAACGAGGCCAGCGCCAGCAGGGTGAGGAGGAACACCACTCCCGTTGCCCAGGTTCGCTTCCAGCCTCGCTTGGCCAGGTACTGCACCGCCGGCTCCAGCGCCACCGCTACGAACAGGGCAATGAAGATGATGAAGAGAAGCGTTCGCAGCCGATCCGCCACCCACAGTACGGCCAGCACGCCGAGGAACACGGCGGCGACCGTCGCCGCCGCCCGGGGAAGCCAGGCCGGTGGCCTTGGTTGAATGATCATGGGGCTCCAGCGTAGGCGTGATCACGACCTCTGCCACGTATACTCCCGCCGCTCACCGATGTCTCGTACCTCCGGAATCCTCCTTCACCCAACATCCCTTCCCGGGCCTCACGGAATCGGGACGCTGGGCTCGGAGGCAACCCGGTTTGCGGGGTTTCTCGCCTCCACCGGGCAGACCTGGTGGCAGATGCTGCCGGTGGGGCCCACCGGATACGGCGACTCCCCCTATCAGAGCCCATCGACCTTCGCCGGGAACCCGCTCCTCATCGATCTCGACATGCTGGTCGGCGAGGGCCTCATCCCCGCCGGTCACATCGACCCTCCCCCGCCTTTTCCGGCGGCCTCGGTCGACTTTGGAGCGGTCATCCCGTGGAAGTCCGAGATCCTGGCGAAGGTCGCACGTGACTTCCCGACCGCCGGAGCCCATCTCGGCGACGCCTTCGAAGCGTTCCGGGAACAACACGGGTCGGCCTGGCTCGACGACTTCGCGCTGTTCACGGCGCTCAAACGCCGCCACGAACTGAGACCGTGGTGGGAGTGGGAGAAGGCGCTCGTCCGGCGCCGGCCTCGTTCGCTGACGGCCGCCCGACGACGATGGCACGATGCGATCACAGCCGTCGAGATCGAGCAGTTCCTCTTCGAAGTGCAGTTCCAGACGATCCGGGCCACCTGTCACGCCCAGGGGGTTCGCCTGGTGGGAGATGTGCCGATCTTCGTGGCCCACGACTCGTCGGACGTGTGGGCCAACCCCGACCTGTTCTATCTCGACGAGGAGGGCCTCCCCACCGTGGTGGCCGGCGTCCCACCCGACTACTTCTCGGCGACGGGCCAGCGCTGGGGCAACCCGCTGTATCGATGGGACCGCCACATGGAATCGGGGTTCGAGTGGTGGACCCGCCGGATGGACAGAGCATTCCATCTCTTCGACCTGGTGAGAGTCGACCACTTCCGCGGGTTCGCCGCCTCGTGGCACATCCCGGCGGAGCAGCCCACCGCCGAGTTCGGGCAGTGGGTGGAAGCCCCGGGCAGCGAGCTGTTCGATCATCTGACGTCCGTGTTCGGGCCCCTTCCGGTGATCGCGGAAGATCTGGGCGTCATCACCGACGACGTGGTCGCCCTCCGCGACCGGTACGGCTTCCCGGGGATGAAGATCCTCCAGTTCGGTTTCGGCACCGAAAGCCACCACGCGCTCAGCGAGTTCCGGCCAAACGTCGTGGCCTTCACCGGGACCCATGACAACGACACCTCCCGGGGCTGGCTCGACGACCCCGCCCCCGACCGGATCCCGGAGCGGTCCCTCGCCCTCGAAACCCTGGAAGAGGGTGGCGACGGTTTCGTGTGGGATCTGATCCGGGCGGTGATGGCGAGCGTCGCCGACACCGCCATGATCCCGATGCAGGATGTTCTCGGGCTGGGGACGGAGGCGAGGATGAACACACCTGCCACCACGTCGGGCAACTGGGGCTGGCGCTTCACCTGGGATCAACTCACCCCCGAGTTGGTGGAGCGGCTTCGCACGATCACCGAACGAACCGGCCGAGCGGGAAACGCCGGCGAAGAGGGCTGACTGTGTTCGAGGTCGCCTGGCAACTCCCACCCGATCAGGCCACTCGAACCTCCGACTTCATGTCGCTCCACGGCCTGGCGGACTACCAGACGCTCGCCGCCCGGGCGATCGACGATCCCGACTGGTTCTGGGATACGGTGGTCGACTTCCTCGGCATTCCCTTTCGCCGCCGCTACACCTCGGTGCGATCCGACACCGCCGGCAAGGAGTGGACCACCTGGTTCACCGACGGACTCATCAACCTGTCCGAGGCCTGCGTGGATCGGTGGAGCGAATCGGCGAACACTCCCGCCGTCATCGGCGAACGGGAGGACGGCACCTCCACCACCCTGACCTTCGCCGAACTGGGCGATGTGGTGGGCCGCCTGGCGGGGGGTTTGACCCGGCTCGGGGTGGCGCCCGGTGATGCGGTGGCGGTGTTCCTCCCCATGTCTCCCGAGGCGGTGGTGGCCTACCTGGCGGTGGCCAGGATCGGAGCGGTCTTCGTACCCATCTTCAGCGGTTACGGCCCGGACGCGATCGCCTCCCGGTTGCTCGACCCCAAGCCCAAGGCGATGATCGTCCCGGACGGTTTCCTTCGTCGGGGCAGGTTGGTCGCCGCCAAGGAGGTGGCCGACGCCGCCATCGCCGCCGCCGGCGGCATCGAGCACGTGGTGGTCCTGACCTATGCCGGGACCGATGTGCCCTGGATCGAGGGACGGGATGTGCGCTGGGAGGACGTCATCGCCGGGAGCCCTGCGTCCGCCGTCGCCACCCCGGCGGAGACCCCGTTCCTGCTCGCCTACACCTCGGGCACCACCGGCCGGCCCAAGGGATCGATCCACGTCCACGGTGGTCTCACCGTGAAACTGGCGCAGGAGGGAGCCTTCCAGG
This sequence comes from Actinomycetota bacterium, assembly GCA_036745195.1. Lineage (GTDB taxonomy): Bacteria > Actinomycetota > Acidimicrobiia > Spongiisociales > ZC4RG35 > JBFHRE01. The sequence continues at coordinate 8,028 of DAIOGO010000080.1, forward strand.
GCGACTTCCGCCCGGGAGACAGGGTGATGTGGTTGACCGACATGGGCTGGATCATGGGTCCGTGGATCGTCACGGCGGGTCTGGCCAACGGGGCGACGGTCGTGACCTACGACGGCGCCCCCGATCACCCAGGCCCCGACCGGATCTGGAAACTGGCGGCCAAACACCGTCTGACGTTTCTCGGCATCTCGCCGACCTTCATCCGATCAATCCAGGCGGCGGGGGCAGACATCGCCCGCCGCCACGACCTCGGGGCACTGCGGGCCTTCGGATCGACCGGCGAGCCGTGGAACCCCGACCCGTGGTGGTGGCTCTTCCGGGAGGTCGGCGGGGAGCGCGTCCCCATCGTCAACCTGTCGGGGGGAACCGAGATCGGGGCATGCATCCTGTCCGTGAACCTCCACCAGGGGATCAAGCCCACCTCGGTCGGTGCTCCCGCGCTGGGAATGGACGCGGTGGTGCTCGATGCATCCGGCCGTCCGCTCGGGCCGGGCGAAGGGGTGGGGGAACTGGCGATCCGCCACGCCTGGCCGGGGATGACCCGGGGCTTCTGGAAGGAACCGGACCGGTATCTGGACACCTACTGGCGCAGGTTCCCGGGGACGTGGGTGCACGGCGACTGGGCCTCGATCGACGAGGACGGCTTCTGGTTCCTGCACGGACGGTCGGACGACACCCTCAACATCGCCGGCAAACGGATCGGTCCTGCCGAGTTCGAGTCGGTGGCGGTGGCGCTTCCCGAGGTGGTGATGGCCGCCGCCATCGGTATTCCCGACCCCATCAAGGGGGAGGTGGTGGTGATGTACGTGGTCCCCACCGTCGGGTCCGATCGAGCGGCCCTTCCGGCGGCGGTGGCGGCGGCGGTGGTGAGCACCCTGGGCAAGAGCTTTCGCCCCAAGACGGTGGTGGTGGTCGACGACCTCCCCCGCACCCGCTCCGCCAAGATCATGCGCCGGGTGGTGCGATCGCTGGCCCTCGGCGCAGACCCCGGTGACCTGTCCGCCCTCGAGAACCCTGACTCTCTGGAAGGAATCGGACGGCTGTGACGGATCACCCGCCCAACGGGCCGGGGAGCGGCGGATGGGACCCCGCCCAGTATCTGAGGTTCGCCGACGAGCGGACCAGGCCGGGGATGGAACTCCTGGCTCGCATCCCCGCCACCGACCCGTCCACCATCTTCGACCTCGGTTGTGGCACCGGCCATCTCACCGCCGCCCTGGCCTTACGCTGGCCGTCGGCCACCGTGACCGGCATCGACAGCTCCGCCGAGATGCTCGAGCGGGCTAGAGCCTCATATCCCGACCTCGGCTTCCAGCAGGCTGACATCGCCGATTGGTATCCAACCGAGCCGCCCGACCTGATCTACTCCAATGCCACCCTCCACTGGTTGGATCGTCACGAGGAACTCTTCCCGCGGTTACTGCGACTCCTGCCCGAAGGTGGCGTGCTCGCCGTCCAGATGCCCGACAACAATCGCGAGCCAAGTCATCTCGTCGTCCAGCACGTGGTCGATGACGGGCCCTGGGCCGACCGGGCCTCCCCGCTGCTGCTGCGGGCCCCGGTGGCGAGGCCGGCCAACTACCGGCAGTGGCTCGGGGCGGATGCCATCCTCGACCAATGGGAGACGATCTATCACCACGAACTCCGGGGCGAGGACCCGGTGCTCGAGTGGTTAATGGGGACGCTGCTCCGGCCGGTCCTCAAGGTGCTGACCGAGGACGAACGGGCGACCTTCTTCGACCGGGTGGCAGAGGGCTACCGCTCGCACTATCCGCCGGGGCCGGATGGAACGACCGTTCTACCCTTCCGCCGCCAGTTCTTGATCGCGGTGAGGCGAACCCGATAGAGGCGAGCGCCCTCAGGGCCGTTCGATCGGCACCCCTACGGCGTTGCCGTATTCGGTCCAGGAGCCGTCGTAGTTGCGGACCCGGGGAAACCCGAGCAGATGGGTGAGCACGAACCAGGTGTGGGAGGACCGCTCTCCGATCCGGCAGTAGGTGATCACTTCGTCGTCCGGGGACAGCCCCTGCTCGCCGAGGTAGATCGAACGCAACTCCTCCGCCGAACGGAAGCTCCCGTCCTCGTTGGCCGCCCGCTTCCAGGGGACGTTTTTGGCTCCGGGAATGTGCCCTCCCCGCAGAGCGCCCTCATTCGGATAGTCGGCCATGTGCAGTCGCTCGCCCCGGAACTCCTCCGGGGAACGGACATCGACCAGCGGCTTGCGGGCGCCGGCGTGGGCGAGGGCATCCGGCAGGAAGGCGCGGATGCCCGAGTCGTCGCGCACCGGAACGGGGTAGACGGTGGCGGCCCGGGTGACGGGTTCGGTGGTGAACGGCCGCTGCTCGGCGATCCACTTGGCTCTCCCCCCGTCGAGCAACCGCACGTCCTGGTGCCCGAACAAGGAGAAGACCCACAGGGCGTAGGTGGCCCACCAGTTGAAATTGTCGCCGTAGAAGACGATGGTCGAATCGGGGGCGATGCCCTTGCGCTCCATCAGGGCAGCGAATGCGACCGGGTCGAGGTAGTCGCGCACCACCGAGTCGTTGAGGTCGGCGTGCCAGTCGACCTTGATGGCGCCGGGGATGTGACCGGTTTCGTAGAGCAGGACATCCTCGTCGGATTCCACCACCACCACCGACGGGTCGGCGAGATGGTCGGCCAGCCACTCGGTCGAAACGAGCTTCGCGGGGTTGGCATATGCCTGGAACTTCTCGGCGGTATCGAGTGCCGCGGACATGATCTCCTCCACCGGATTGTGATCGGGGTTTTACACCATGACCATAGTGCAAAACCCGGTTCTAAGCTGCGGGCCATGGGTCTTCCCAGCCGACTCGATCAGATCGCCACGGTGTTGCGTGATTCACCGAAGGACTTCCGGATCGAGGCCCTCCTCGACTTCTCGCGCCGGGTCCCTCCCTTGCCCGACGACATCGTCGCCGAGGGTTTGGAACAGGTCCACGAATGCCAGACCCCCTTCTTTCTGGCAACCCGGGTGGATGCAGATCACAAGGTCAGGATGTTCTTCGATGCCCCGCCCGAGTCGCCCACGGTGCGCGGCTTCGCCGGCATCCTGCTGGCTGGTCTCGACGGCGAACAGGCCGAGACGATCCTGGCCGTGCCCGACGAGTTCTTCTACGGGATGGGTCTGGAGGAGGTGGTCACCCCGCTCCGCCTGCGCGGGATGGGCGCCATCCTCGCCAGACTCAAGCGCCAGATCCGCCAGCACCTGGCGGAGTGACGACGATGATCGAATACACAACGAGCTTGGAAGGCGTCGGCCCCGGCAATCTCGAAGGGTTCTTCACCGACTGGCCTAATCCGCCTTCACCGACTCGACACCTCGAGCTCCTCCACGGGAGCGAGCACGTCGTCCTCGCCCGCCAATCCGACACGGGAAGGGTGGTTGGCTTCTTGACCGTGGTCGGAGACGGCATCCTCGCCGCCTACGTGCCGCTCCTCGAGGTGCTTCCCGAGTATCGAGAGCAGGGCATCGGCACCCAGCTACTCCGCCGCGCGTTCGAGTTTCTGGGCGACCGGTACATGATCGACCTCGTCTGCGACGAGGAACTCGTCCCGTTCTACGAACGGCTCGGAATGCAGCGGGTAGCGGGCATGGCCCTCCGAAACCGCGCTGCGCTCGGCGACTAACGCGCTCGTTCCGTTTCTACGACGGCGTAGTTCACCTGGACTGACCGGCGCTCGCCGGTCGGTCAATTCG
>DAIOGO010000081.1:0-11698 GCA_036745195.1 Actinomycetota bacterium
TCGACTCCCTGGCCGGCCGCGCCCGGCTGGGCGTGGTCACCTCCAAACCACAGATCTTCGCCCTCCCCATCCTCGAGACGCTCGGTCTGGCCGGGCAGATGGAGGTGATCGAGGGCGCCGACCCCACCGATTCCGAACCGAAACCGGTGACGCTGGCCAGGGCCCTCGACCGCCTCGGGGTGGATTCCGGCTTCGGACAGGTGACGATGATCGGCGACCGCCGCCACGACATCGAAGCCGGCCGGGTCTTCGGCCTGCGCACGGTTGGTGTCACCTGGGGGTTCGGGTCGAGAGACGAACTGATCGAATCCGGCGCCGACACGATCGTCGACGACCCGTCCGAGATCGCTCTTCTGGTCACCCGAGGGTGACTCATCGGTGGGTAACACGGCAGCGATGTGGCGCCGACAGTCGTCGGACGCCCGGCATACCACTCGCTCCGAGGGCCGGGAACTACATAGGCAACGCAACAGCAGCTATGTATCATGGCTCCTGTGAAGACGATCACGATCACCATCCCCGAGGAGCTCGATGCCGAAGCGGCAGCCGAGGCCAAGCGGCGCGGCATCTCCAAGTCCGAGCTGATCCGTCGCGGGCTCATCACCTTGCTCCCAACCCGGGACAACGTGGCGGCGGACGATCCATGGCGGCGGCTCGCCGGTTTCGCACGCCCCGAACTGACGACCGAACCCGACGAGATCGACCGGGTGGTCTACGACTCGTGAAATTCGCTGACACCAGTTGGTGGGTTGCCTGGTCGCTTCCCGGCGACCGACGACATGCCGATGCGCTGGCCATGCTTGCCCATCTCGGGTCTTCCGAACAGGTACTCACGACCAACCTGGTGCTGGGAGAGACCTGGACGTTTCTCCGTCGCAAGGACGGACATCCCAGCAGCCTCGCCTTCTTGGACCGGATCGGCGCCCTCGAAGGACAATCCAAACTCGCCGTCCACCGGGTCTCCGGCGACCAAGAAGACAAAGCCTGGGCCTGGTTGCGGAAACACGATGAACGGAGCTATTCGTTCGTCGATGCGACCAGCTTCCAGGTGATGCGCGACCGCCGCCTCCGCGAGGCTCTCGCCTTCGACGAGGACTTCGCTGCAGCCGGCTTCTTCGAGCTCCGTCCGTAGCCTGCAGACCGATCACAGCCCGGAAGGCGCTTGCCTCGAATTCAGTCGAACTCGGTGGCGGTGGCCTCGGCGCCGGCGCTGACGGTGAAGCCGCTTTCGAAGTCGCCTGCCAGCAGCCGGAGCAACCCGAACTCGATGCGGTTCTCGACCTGGACGACGATCCGTCGGTCCCCATCCTCGAAGTCGATTCGCGGGTCGGCCGACAGTCGAACCCCGCTGCGGCGGATGGATTCGAGCGCCCGTTGTTCGGCCAGCACCGGGTCGAGCCGGACAGGTTCGTCGACGGCGGTGGGGACGGCAGCCGGGTCGCGGTAGAGGGACAGATCGATCGCCGACACCGCCGCCACCGCTGCCGCGTCGGCGGTGGCGGCCAGCAACCGGCGTTCTGCCAGCACCCGCCACAGATCGATCGACAACCCGCCCAGCACCATCAACACCATCGACAACGCCAGCATCCAGATCGTGACCGAGCCCCGTTCGCCCCTCACGGGAAGCTCCGGTAGAGGTCGACGTATTCGGTGTGGGTGGCAGACACCACCACCCCTCCCACCGTCCGCCGGTTCCCGCCGGAATCGGACCAGGGCAGCACGAACAACGGAACGTCGACCTCGACCGTGGCGGTGACGCCTCCCCCCGCCGCCCCCAGGTCGGCCACCTGGTCCAGAGGGGGACAGTCGGAGGCGATCGCTCCCTCGGCGTGGACCGCCGCCGGTTCGGCTCCGCACAACCCGAGCCGGACCGTGTCGATGCGATAGGTGCCGGCCATCGCCAGCAGTTGTGGCGAGGGGTCGGCTCCGTCCGAGGTGATGTAGAAGCGGGCCACCTCCCGGGCGGCCACCCGCACGAACGAGCGCCGCTCCAGCCACGGGCCGAAGGACAACACCATCAGCGCCACCGGCACCAGGATCAGGAGCACACCGAGTGCCAGTTCGATCGGGCTGGAACCACGTTCCTTCACGGCGCCTCGAACGGCTCGCGGGGCGACACCGCCGTCCGCCGGAACGGGACGTCGGGGACGGCCGGGAGCCAGCCGGACAGCACCCCGGTCGCCTCCGCCCTCACCAGGTCACCGTCCAGGCGGCAACTGGTCTCGATCCCGGCCGCCACCGGGCCGGCCAGCACCGCCCCGATCGAATCGGCGATCCGGCGCCTGCACGCCCCCACCGGGTCGGCCTCGGTGCGGGCCCCGATCCGAACCGCCTCGTCCAGCGCACCGGTGACGGCTCCCATCACGTACTGCATCACGATCAGGTTGGCGAGCAGCGTGAAGAACACGAGGGCCAGGGCCACCGCCGCCACGTGCTGGACGGTGGCAAAACCCCGCTCGTCCATCAGCTTCCGATGAGCTGGTCTTCGATCCAACCGATGATGTTGACGCCGGCGGCCTCCAACGCCGCCCAGATCGCCAGCAGGGCGATGATCGCCAGGGCGGCATTGCCGAGCAGTTCCGCCGTGTTCAGACCCCGCTCATCGTGGTGCAACTCCATCCATCGATTCATGATCGTCTCCCTCATCGCGCTCCTCTCCATCATTGCCATCCCAACACGATCCGGGGCAGCGGCGCCCCGATGAACAACAACATCACCGGGGCGAGAATGGCGATGGTGGGCACCAGCATCGCCGCCCTTCGCTTGGTGGCGTTGCGCTTGATCGCCTCCCGTCTCGCCTCCCGCACGTCCTCGGCCAGGGCCAGCAACCCCTCGGCCAGATCGACTCCCCGCTCCTCGGCCAGCGCCAGCAGGTGATACGTCCTGGCGCAGAACGGCTCCGGAGTGAGCGAGGCGATCCGGCTGAAAGCCGCCGCCGACCGCTCACCGCTGCGATGGAGCCGCACCGCCTCGGCCAGTTCCCCCACCACCTCGCCGGACCCCCGTTCCACCACCTGGGTGACGGCCTGCATGACCCCGCCCCCCGACCGCACTCTCATCGCCAGCAACTGGTTGACCGTGTAGATCTCGATGCGCATCCTCACCCGTCGGGCCTCGATGGCACGCTCCAGCCTCCCCCGTTGACGGGTCGCCCCCACCACCGTACCCAGGATCACGATGGCCAGCGCCCGCCCGGTCGAGAACGGCACCAGCAGCGCCGCGGCCAGCGACGCCCCCATCGTCAAGACCAGCGTCTTGAGCTGAGCCGCTCGATAGAGCCGGAGACGGTCGGCGTCGGGCATCCCCCGGAACACCCCCGCCAGACGAATCCGGCGAAGCAACCCCTCCTCCCCGGCCCGGTCGATGACACCGCCTACCAGCGCCCCCATCCTCCGCACCATCGGCTCGATGATCCGACCGAGGGGCGACCCGAAACCGCCGACCGCAACATCCGCCGCCCCGCCCAGGGCGCTGCGACTGCCGATCGTGTAGGGCCGCACTCGCGGCCCCAACCGGCGGGGAGGACGCCGAATCGACCAGACCACCAAACCGGCCGCCACAGCCGACGCCAGCGAGGCCCACACGCGGGGGATCATGTCGACTCCACCGCCGACCCGGCCAGCACCCGGGGCTCGTCCGGTTCCTGGCCCAGTCGGGACACCAGCAGCATCCCCAGCCCGCTCATGATCGCCCCCGCCGCCACCACCACCAGTCCCGCCCGGGAGGCGTAGAAGTCGCGAAACTCGCCCGCCCGGGCCGTGACCGCCACCAGCACCAGCCACGGAAGCGCAAAGACGGCTCTGGCATTGATCTTCTGCTCGAGCGCCTCGGTCTGAATAGCCTCCAACGTCCACAGGTCGCGGGCGGTGGCCTCGGCGAGGTCACGCAGGATCTGGAGCACCACCGATCCACCCCGCTGATGGGCCAGGATCAGCACCTCGATCACCCGATCGCTGGTGGGGTCGGCCAACTCGGCCTTGATGACGTCGAGAGCAGCCGCCACCCCCACGGTCCGGGCCAGCTGAGGGAATCGCTCGAACGCCAGCCGGAGTGGAATCGGACCACCGGATGCCAGTTGCTCGAGGGCTCGTTGCAGCGACATCCCGGCCGAGATCGAGGCGGTCAGATCGCGGATCCCGTCCGGCCAGGCGCGTTGAATCTCGGACATTCGCCGGTCCCTGGCCCGGGAGAAGTAGAGCCGGGGAGCAAGAGCCGCCAGCACCGCCGGAGCGAGCGCCACCGCCACCACCCCGGTGATCAACGTGAACAACCCCAATGCCACGACGCCGATCGCGACCGATCCGGCCGCGAACTGACGCGGCGTCAGATCCAGCCCGGCCTGGATCAGCCATTGCTGACGGCGACTGGGCTCGGTGTCGACCGCCGCCAGGGCGGGCCGACGACGCAACAAGCCCGACGCCAGCGCCACCACCAGACCTGCTGCCAGAGCAGACGAGAGAGCGGCCAGCAACCTCACAGCAACACCTTCCGTCCGTCGAGAACTTCGACCACGGACACGCCCGCAGGAGTCACCTGCTCGAGGCGCCGCCGCAATCGATCTGGCGGCAGCGCCCCCGTCCACGTCAGCGGAGCACCCATCCGTTCGCGCACGAACAACGGCTGCACCGAGAAGTCGTCGTGCAGCGATGGGACCAGAGCCAGGATCTCCACCACCTGACGGCGGGTCCGATCCTGGTCGGATCCCGACTCGCGGTCGAGGTGAATCACCAGATCGATCGAGGCGGCGAACACATTGCGGACGACCCGCTCCGGCACATTCTCTCCCGCCATCAAGGCGGCATTGACCAGCGCCGCCAGAGCGTCGGCAGCCGAGTTGGCATGGACCGTGCAGGCGAACCCACACCCGGCATTCACCGCCCGCGTCAATTCGAAGGCCTCCGAACCCCTCACCTCGCCGACCACGATCCGATCTGGCCGCATCGCCAGCACGACTTTGACGAGATCACGCAAGGTGATCTCGCCCTTTCCGTCCAGACCTGGCGGTCGGGCCTCGTAGAAGGACCCGTGGACGATCGGCACATGCAGTTCCCTGACCTCCTCACAGCAGCGAACGCATTGGGAGGCGGGAACGGCGTGCATGAGGGCCGACAGCAACGACGTCTTGCCCGCCCCAGGAGGTCCCGAGATCAGAACGCTGGTGTTGGCCTGAGCCGCCAGCCACACCAGGCCGGCGGCGGGCACGGTGAGCGAGTCGAGATCCACCAGCGCCTGGAGGGTCTCCTTGCGGAGGGCGTACCGCCGGATGGTGGCCGACAGGTGATCGGCGATGGGAGGGATTACCGCAGTCAACCGGGCCGACCCTGAAAGGACCCGCGCCTGGACGATCGGACTGGAGGCATCCAGTCTCCGATCGCTGGTGGCGAGCAGGCGCTCGACAACGTGCCGGTTCTCTTCGGCGGTGGTCGGCTGATCCAGCCCGCGGAGCCGGCCGCCGGAGTCGATGAAGCTGACCCGGCCGCCTTCGATGAACACCTCCTCTATGTCGACCCGCTCGAAGAGCTCAGTCAGGGGGCCGAACCCAACCAGCGAGCGCATCACCCGCTCGATCATGTCTCCCGGATGGTGCAGCGACCGGCCCTCGCCGAGATGAGCCCGGGACTGATAGTCCTCCACGGCGACGGTCACCGCCCTCCGGGCACCGCTGCGGTCGCGATCGGGGTCGATGCGCTGCTCCTCGAGGAGCCCGATCGTGCGCCGCCGGATGTCGTCGTAGGCACTGGGGCGATCGGTCACCTCGAACCCGCCAGGTTTTCGTCGATCCACGCATCGAGCGCCTTGCGGAACCGGCTCCGTCCCACCACGGTCCCTTCCCATCCGGCCTCTTCGACCGCAGGGTCGAACGGGATCAGCGCCAACGATCGAGGTCGGTAGGTCCGCGTGATCTCCTCGACCAGCTCCGCTCGACGGTATCCGTCGCGCGGAGCCCGGTTCACGATCACATCGAAACGGACCCGGCTCGCAGCGCCGTGCACCGCGATCCAGTCGAGCAGCCGGGTCACGCCGACCGGCGAGGCGGTGCCGACGGCAACCGCCCGTCCGGCCGCGGCCAGCAGCGTCGACCCCGACGACATCCGACCGTTCTCCCGGCCCCGAACGTGCTCGGGGACGGTCGCCAACGTCACCACCACCGTGTCGAACGAACCAAGGGCTTCCTGGAGCACCGCCAGCAGACGGTGGGAGCGAACATCGGCCGCATCCACCCCGGCGGCGAGACCGGCCAGCACGGCGAACGTCTGACCACCGGCCGGCTGGAAGACGCCCGCCACGCCTGCACCTTGCTCGACCCCATCGATGGCCGTCAGCAGGTTGGGATGGACCGAGAGCCCGAGGCGTTGGGCCACCGAAGAGGTGGCGTCGTCGGCATCGACCAGCGCCACCCGACCTCCGGACGATCCCAACCGATGCGAAATCCCGATGGCCATCTCGGTGACACCGGCCCCACCGGGAGGACCGCCGACCACGATCAGCCGGCCCAGCCGGGAGGAATCAGGCGCGGGATGGGCGGCGCCGACCGGCTCGCCGATTCGCGTGATGGTCCGTTGCGACGCGCCCCGGATGACCTGGAGGAACTCGTCGGGGTGGGCGGTCGCCTCGATCACGTCGGTCACCCCGAGTTCCCTGAGCCGCTCTTTGCCATCGGCGAACTCGACCGGATCGAAGACCCCGATGACACCCCCGCCCCGTCTCCGGACCTGCTCGACCAGGCGGGGAGTGAGGAACGAGCAGGAGTCATCGATCAGCAGCACGTCGAACATCTCGGCCTCGAGGTCCTCGGGACCGATGGCAGTCACTCGAACCCTCGCCCCACCGTGGTCGGCGAGAAATCGGTGGAGACGGTCGGTCCAGTCCCGCGCCGACCGCGCCAGGGCGAGGGCCGGCTCGCTCACTCCCCGATCACCGTCGGGTCGGGCGAAGACGCCAACCGCTCGGGCGGTGGCGATCCGGTGGAACGGACGACATCGATGGCGGCGGAGTCGAGCGCTTCGGCCAGGGCCAGGGCAGCATCCGAGTCGACGGCCAGGACCAGGAAGTAGCCGGAGCCGGAAGCGATCCCCCGCCGCTCCTCAGTAGGGACCGACAGCACCTGGGCCCCGGTGATCACGTAGCGGGCCTTCCCGTCGACGGTGGCGATCACGTCGACCTGATCGCCAGGCACGATCAAGCCGCCGCTGGCCCGATCCTCGTCGACCGGTAGGGCGAACGACCTGAGACTCGAAGGGGCGGCCGGAGGCCGGACAGTCGATCGCAGGATCGGGTCACCGGCCCGGTACCCGCTCGCCAGCACCTGGCCGGCCAACCCGTCGAAGTCGACTCTACGGATCAAAGAATCGGCCATTACGCCGGACCCGTCCACTTCGACCCAGCGGATGAGATCCTCGGTGAGCTCGGTCCCGGCCAGCACATCGGCCCGGGCCACCGCCGTCTCCATCAGATCGGGATCGCGGAGCAGCGCCAGGTTGAGCACGAACGCCACGATTGCGACCAGCACCGTGAGCACATGGGCGCCGGAGACACGCGACCACCACGGCCTGCGCCGGGCGCCAACCAACCCGACCGGCGTCTGCGAACCCACTCCGTCCCCAGCTGCGATTTGCCCCATCCAGCTCCCTGACTGTGGCCACATCCTACGATGGGGAACCGGGTGGTGCCTAGGGGTTTGTGGTCGAACTGCTGCCCGCCGGTGTCGCCACCCCCCTTCGATCCGATCGCGGAGACGGTCAAGAGGCTGCGACGCACCCACCGGTCCGGGGTCACAACAACAGCCGATAGAACCTCCACAGTTCGTTGTCGACGGGAAGGACCTCCACGTCGGAGAACCCGGCCGACTCGGCGTAGCGCTTCAGAGTGGCGGGCCGTATCACCGTTCCGGTACCCGATGAGTCGGGATGTGACATCCCGTCGGGCAAGCAGATGAACAGCGAGAACCCGTACATCAGACGCTCGACGTCGTCGAAGCGATCGCCGAAGGCGTCGGCCACCGCCTCGTCCATCACCAGCACGATGCCACCGTCCTTGACCACCCGTCGCATCGTCGAGAGCACCGGAACCGGGTACGGGAGGTCGTGGATGCACTCGAACGCGGTCACCACGTCGTAACCATCGGGGTGATCGAGGGTGGCAGCGTCGGTGTCGTGGAATCGGATCCGATCGGCCACGCCCGCCCTGGCGGCGTGCCGGCGGGCTGCCTCGATCGACGGGGTATCGATATCGAACCCGTCCACTGTCACGTTGGGATAGGCCAAGGCGATGGCAATCGACGACCAGCCCTCACCACAACCCACGTCGGCTACCGCCGAACCCGCCTCCAGTCGCGAGTGGAGCTCGGGTATAGCCGGGAACCAGTTGGTTCCGAGCTCGGACAGGAACCAGGGCCGGTTCATCTCGGCCTGTCCGGTGCGCATGTCGACTCCGAACTGGGCCCAGCTGACACCGCCGCCGGTCCGGTAGGCATCGAGCAGTGAGGGGAGCTGAACCCCGGCCGCCGACATGAGCCGGACGAACGGTGCCAGGTAGCCGAGGCTGTCGGCGTCGGTGAGCACCTCGGCATGTCCTTCGGGCAACCGATATCGACGCTCATCGGCGGGAAGCGCTGGGTCGTCTACCGCCAGGATGCCGCTCGTCACCTGCTGCTCCAACCACTCGTGGCAGTACCGCTGGTGCATCCCGGTTCTCTCCGTCAGCTCCGGTCGGGTGGCAGGACCCGAATCCACCAGGGCCCGATACAGCCCGAATTTGTCGCCGGTGTAGATCGACCAAAGGTCGACCGCACCCAACGCCGCCGTGAACACACGTCCGGCAAACGCATCGGCCGACGTGTCGGCTTCGATCTTCGTCATCAGGCTCTCCTCCGGTAGGGCATCCGACCCACCGCGAGTCGTCATGCAGTAACTGGCTGGTTCGAACCGCAGCCTCTTCGACGGGGATCATTCCACAAGCAGAGCCGTCCGTCACCGTGGGCGGCCGCGAACAGGCACATCATGCCGCGGTCTTCCGTTCACTATGGTCCGTGGACGTGGACGGTCCTGAGCAGGATCCCTTCGAAGAAGTAGCCAGGGAGATGCGGCTGGGACCGGGCGCGGAGATGCGGGCCGAAGCCGAGGTGGTCGAACGGGAAACCCACCAGGGACGGCTTCGCCACCGTTCGCTGGGCGATGTCGCCCGCCACTGGGCCGCCCGCGGCGACATCACCACCGTCACGATCGGGGATGCCTCCCTCACCGGCCGGGTGATCCACGTCGGCTCCGATTACCTGACCCTGGAGACCCAAACCCAACTCATCGAGATCCGGCTCGGCCTGGCAATTGCCCGGGTACGACCCCAGCCCGCCGGCGGGGTCGCGTTGGGACGCGGCTCGGTCACATTCACGGCCCGTCTCGCCGAATTCGAACAGACCGGTGAACCGGTGACGGTGGTGGCCGGATCACACCAGGTTTCCGGATTCATAGAGGTCGGGGCAGTCGACCACGTAGTGGTGACGGACGAGAACGGCGAACAGACCTTTATCCCCCACCACCTGATCGAACGAGTGATCAGACCACGCCCGGGTCGCTGACCGATCGGCCGGCTCGCCGGGACCCGGGGTCGGTCACTTCACGATCACGTAGTGCTTTCTCACCGTCTCGAGGATGTCCCACCGGCCCGACCAGCCCTTCGGGAGGACCAGGCCGTCACCCGGACCGAGTTCAACCGCGGTCCCGTCGGCGTCGGTCAACCGGGCCCGACCGGACAGGATCCGCACGGTCTCGGTGTCGACCCGGTTCACGATCGCCCAACCACCCGGGGTGCACTCCCACACCCCGATCTCGATGCCGTCCGCCTCGTAGAAGACCCGGCCCGACATCATGGGGTTTCCGGTATCGGCGCCAGAACGCGGGCCCCAGTCCTCGAGCGGTCCGTCGAAGTTGTCGCCGGGCACAGCAATGAGCCTGTTTGAAGTCATGCCGTGAGCGTAAACGCCTGGAAGGCTCGACCAGAGGGGACGGCCACAGGACCACTCACGCACAGTCCGCCATGACTTGGGGGGCTGCCGTTCGGCCGCCCCCCCAGTGGTCGATCGTTCGGGTCGATCAGCCGCGCTTGGTCACTTCGATCGTGGCCACCGGACCATGCCATCCATGAATCGAAGGCACCAGGTCGGCAGTCCCCTGGATGCCACGATGACGGGTGATGACCGATGACTCGGCCACGGCCGGGTCACTGGCACCGGTGCCGCCCTGGTCGCCGAAGCCCGTCAGCTGGGCACAGGGCGGGACCAGGTCGGCCCAGGCCTCGGTGTCCATCTCGGTGCCGGCGTCGTAGGCGGGCAGTTGACGCATCATCGTCTGACCCACCTCACGCGGGAGACGAAGGCCGTCGATGCCGGTGAAACCGTCGTTGCTGCAGATCAACATGGCCACGAACGACAAGGTGTCGTCGTACTCGGCATCGATCATGACCGTCACGCTCTCACCAGGCGCCAGCGGCGGCAGCGCCGGATCGGCGATTGCGACCGTCCACGCCGTCACCGACTCAGACGCCTGGAACATGGCGATGAGCGGTGCCAGGTTTCCGTTTTCGGCGATCTCCTTGACGCCTTCCGACGCCACCTGGCCACGCGTGAACACATCGAGACCGTCGTGGGTGGCGACCGCCGGCGGTGTGAACCACTGACTGTCGGTGTCACCTGATAGGTGGCCGTGTCACCGGCCAGTGCCGGTGTCGCCGCCAGTGACAGCATCATCGCCGCAGCAGCGAGTAAAACCGATCGCTTTCTCGACAACGTCGTCCTCCTCTTTGAGTAGAGGTCGCCGGGTTGCGCCCTCTCCGGCCAACCTACGGAGAGGGTCGCGATGGCGGTGCAAAACCGTCCGAAACAAACAGTGAACACCGCAGCCCAGACCCGACCGGTTGTCGGGTCGGCGCCGTCGACGACTCGGGCGTCGAGTGGAAGGTCGACGAGAGCCCGCCATGTGGAACGGCACCACGATACGATTCGACCTGGCCGACACCGAACACGGGAGCGAGCTGATGTTCGCGAATGACGGCTTCTCACAACCCAACTCCGCCTTCCTCAACTGATGGTCGACGTCGTCACCGAGACGATCATCGACCGGCCGGTCGCCGTGGTGGCCGCCTATGCCGCCGACCCCGACAACGCGCCCCGCTGGTACGCCAACATCGATTCGGCCACCTGGGAGAGCGACCCACCACTCCGGGTCGGTTCACGGGTGGCGTTCGTGGCGCGATTTCTCGGACGGCGCCTCGCCTACACCTACGAGATCGTCGAGTTTCAACCGGATGAGCGACTGGTGATGCGCACCGCCCAGGGTCCTTTCCCGATGGAGACCACCTACACGTGGGAGCCGGCAGCGGCCGGCTCCACCCGGATGACGCTCCGCAATCGGGGCGAACCGTACGGGTTCTCCAGGGTGGCGGCGCCGATGATGGCCGGGGCCATGCAACGGGCGAACCAGAAGGACCTGGCCCTGCTCAAACGGATCCTCGAGAGCCCGGCCTGATCCGGTCATCCGGCTCGACATTGGAAAGCGTCGGCGGCTGCCGGACGTCAGCCGGCGGGTCTCAGATCGACGGTGCGCAACAACTGGGCGTTGATAGCCACCACCACGGTGGAGGCACTCATCAAGATGGCGGCGGCGGCCGGGGCAAGCACCAGCCCGGCCCAGGCCATTGCCCCCGC
>DAIOGO010000082.1:0-11690 GCA_036745195.1 Actinomycetota bacterium
CCGTCACCCCATCGATCCCCGGCTCACCGACATCCTGGATCCCATCCCCGTCGAGGTCCTCCCACACCCGATCACCGATCGATCCGGGGGTGATGGGGTCGAGCGAGTGCGTGTCCGTGTCGGAGACCGTCTCTCCGTCGCGATCGGTCCCGGTGACCGTGGCGGTGTTGACCAGGGGATCGGGGTCGGAGATGGTCACGGTGTGGGTGGCGGAGTAGAGCCAGGTCTCCCCCACCTCGAGCAACCCATTGGCGTTGGCGTCACCGGACAGATATGTGGCAGCTCCGGCGATGTCATCGACTACGGATACGGCCGAGATCGGCGAGCCGTCCCCGGCCGGGGTGACGTTGGTGACGGCGAAGCCATAGGTGACGGCTTGGCCGATCAGAGCGGAGGCCGGTCCGCTCTTGACGATGTTGACCACCGGAGCGAACCCGACGATTGTGTCCTCCGAATCCTCGTCGTTGTTCGAATTGGGATCGGGCGTCGACGACGAGACCCGGGCGGTGTTGGTGACCGTGCCGGCGACCGACATCCGGATGGTCACCATGACGGTGGCCGCGCCCCCCGAGGCGAGATTCCCGAGCGAGCAGGTGACCGAACCACTGGCCGGAGTGCAGGTCCCGGTCGACGGGACCGCCGACACCAGGGTGGCGCCGGTCGGAAGGTTGTCGACCACCTGGACCCCGACGGCGGTGTCGGGGCCGAGGTTGGCGACCGCCAGGGTATAGACGATGTTCTGCCCGATGGCCACGTGATCGATGGCATCGGTCTTGACGATCGACAGGTCGGCGCCGGTGACCGTGAGGGTCGCAGTGGCGTAATCGTCCTCGGTGATGATGCCGTTGTTGGGAGTCGAGTCGGCGTCGATCTGGTTCTGGGCGATCACCTCGGCGATGTTGGTGATCGTGGAACCGGCGGTACCGGGGTTGATCGTGGCGGTGATGGTGAGTGACGAGGAGCCGCCGGCCGCCACCGGGCTGGCCAGGGTCCAGCGGCCGGTCCCGCTGTCGTAGGAACCGTTGCCGGTGGAGGACGATACGTGGGTCAGCCCGGCCGGCAGGACATCACGAACGACCACTCCGGTGGCCGGGACCCCGAGGGCGGCGTTGGAGACCGTCACGGTGTACTGGATGGTGCCGCCCTCGGCGCCGGTGGCGGGAGACACCGTCTTGGCAAGTGAGATGTCGGCGCACTCGATACAGGTCGAGGCGGAGTCGGTGGCCAGAATCGCCCCGCCGAGCATGCCAATCGAAGCGGTGTTGGTGAGGGTGCCGGTGCCCGAGTTCACCAGAACCTGGAAGGTGGCGGTCCCGCTCCCCCCGGCGGGGATGGGATCGAAGATGAGGAAACGAACATGGGTGACGGTGGCAGGGTCGAGCGGCTCGGTTGCCTGGTAGCTCACTCCGCCGTTGGTGGAGAAGTCGGCGGTGCAGTCGACTCCCACCGGGCAGGTCGCCGATCCGGCCACGTACGTGGTGCCGGTGGGAATGGCATCGACCATCGCGATAGGGGCCGCCACTCCGCCCTGGGGCAGCGAGGAGATGTTGGTGTAGGTCAGCGAGTAGGTGAGGTTCTCGCCCACCGAGGCGTAGGCCTTGTCGACGGTCTTGTCGATCGTCGGGCTGCCGCCGTTGGTCGAGGTGAGGAAGACGCAGATGTTGGGGCTGGCAGTGGGGTTGTCCCCGCAGTAGTCGCCGTTGTACTTCTCATTGTTCGATCCGGACGCCACCTCCTGATACGGCGACATGGTGGCGGTGCCGATGCCGATGGCCACGAAGGTGTATGTGTAGGTGCCGGTGAAGGTGCAGTTGCCCCCATACGAGTCGAGCCCGCTGAGGTAGGTGTAGTCCGACACGGGAATGAAGAAGGTGTTGCCACCGCACTTGGCGGTCACCGTCCCTTCGACATCGGCCAGACGGAACGCATTGGGATTCCACAACCCCGACTCGCCGATCGGTTGGAACCAGAGGTCGTAGTCGAAGTCGCCGTCGCCGTCCGAGTCGAAACCCTGCTGAGCGCTCCCGAAATCCACGTTGTTGAAGGTGACCGTGAGCTGTTGACCGATCTGGACGGTGGCGGACGGCGAGATGGTGGTCGAGCCGCCGTTGGGCTGGATCTTGTTGGCGTTGGCCGAGATTTCGCTGCGGACTACGCCGGTATCGGATCCCGAGACGGTGACGATGGAGGCGTCACCGGCGTCGATGCCCGACCCCCACCAGTCCCAGCGGTAGCGAAGGTCGTCGGCGATGTTGTTGGTGATCCCGAACACCGGGCGACCGAGCGAGTCGAGCACCGCGTACTGGACGATCCAGTTGACCATTTGACACTCCCCCGGCGCCAGGGTGCCCAGGTAGCGGGTGGCGTCGTTGCCGGCCCCGTTGACGATCTGGAGCTGGAAACTGCCGGAGTAGGCGGTGGTCCCCGGCGGCGGGGTCACGATCGGGAAGGTGCCCGGCGTCGTGCCGTTGCCGATGTAGGCGATCACGTCGGTGAGGGCGTGGGTCGTTCCGGTGTTGCAGTAGTCGACCGAGATGAGGAACGAGTTCGGTCCCTGACTCGGCTGGGACGATACGTTCGAATCGCCCACCAGGTTGGGGGCGGTGAAATCCGTCGTGACCAAGGTGGCATCGGCTGCCAGAACCGGTGCCGCCGGGATCAGAGCGAAGAGTTGGACGGCCACCGCCGCCGCGGCCAGGGCCGGCCGGCGGAGACCATGGGTTGAGCGTCGAGAAAGGGCAAGGGTGTTGAGACTCATGAGTGGATCGCTGGATTCATCGGTGCCGGATCGGCGGTCTGTAGGCGATTCCGGTGGGTCGCTCGGTAACTAGTCCCTACCGTCGGACAGCCGAGCGAAATCGATTCAGGATCCGACACGATCCGCCGACTCTATATACGCCATATACATCATCTATGTATTGTCTGGAGCATGGTGAGGAACGTCATCACGATTGCCAATGGAAAGGGTGGGGTCGGCAAGACCTCGATCGCCGCCAACCTGGCGGGGATCGCCGCCGCCGCCGGCTGGCGGGTGCTGGCCGTCGACCTGGATCCTCAGGGGAACCTCGGCTCGGACCTCGGGTACCGCCAGAAGTTGCGATCCGATGACGGCCAAGGGCTGTACGAAGCGGTGGTCCAGAAGCGGCGGCCGACCGTGCTGGAAGGGGTCCGGACCGGCCTGGATGCCATCCCCGGCGGCAGGTACAACCGGATGCTCGCCGACCATCTCACCATCGGTCGGGCAAACGATCCCGATTCCGTGATGGGGGTGGCCCACGCCCTGGCTCCGCTGGCCGCCCGATACGACCTGGTGGTGATCGACGGACCCCCGGCGGGTGGGTCGCTGATCGACTCTGCGCTGGCCGCCTCGCGCTGGGTGGTCGTCCCGATCCGGGCGGACGAGGGCTCCCTCGACGGACTCGAGTTGATCGCCACCTCGTTCGATTTCCTCAAGGACCGCGAGGATGTCGAGGTCGAGTTGATGGGGGTGGCTCTGTTCGACGTCCCGGTTCAGGCCTCGGCGGTAAGGGAGGCCATCCGCACCGTGGTCAAGGCCGAACTGGGAGAGGTTGCCCCCATGTTCGAGGCGGTGATCCGCAGCTCCCATCGCAGTGCCTTCGACATGCGACGCTTCGGGTTGCTCGCCCACGAGTATCACGCCCGGGCGACGCAAGCCCTGTCCTCGGTGCGGGAGAGAATCGAAGCCCAGCGGCTGGGAGGCGAGGTCGAGCGATTCTCACGGGCCAGTTCCGGGCTCTCGAACGACTACCACGATCTCACCGCCGAAATCCTCACCCGGTTCCTGGCATGACGGAACGCAAGCGTGACCTGAGCGGATTTGGCGGGTCGCTACCACCACCCCCGCCCCGAGGCCCGGCCGAGGCCACACCCGTCAGCCGCCGGCGCCCGGCTTCGACTCCGACGGAACGGTCCCGCCGTCCCCGCCCCGAGGCCAAGCGGCGCATCACGCTCTCACTCCCGGTCGAGACCGCCGCGTGGCTCAAGACGGCCTCCGAGACGGAGGGGCGCTTCTACCTCGACCTGATCCTGGCCGCCTTCGTCGAGCACAGCCAGGCGATCCAGCAACAGGTCGAACTGGCCCGGGCGGAGAGCAGTGTGGGGATCCGCCCGCTGCGGAAACGGACCACCCCGGGACGGGTACAGGTTGCCCTTCTCATCCCGGCGGCGGATCTCGCACTGATCGACGACGCCGCCCGGCAGGCCGGGGTCGACCGCTCGACCTACGTCGGATTGCTCCTCACCCACCGTTGAGTCCGCCAGGCGGGCGGCACACCCGTCCCGGCCGTCAGCCGTCGGAGTCGGCAGTGAGGCTGGCCGCCAGATGGGCGGCCTCCTCCCGACCACCCTTGGCGATCTGGGCGCGATCGGTCAGGAGTGTCACCTGATTGTCGAGCACCTGCAGAAAACCACCGTGGACACCGATGGTGACCTTTTCGCCGACGCTCTCCACGATCACGGCGCCGGTGGCGAGGGCAGCCATCAGCGGTTCGTGGTCGGCGAGGATCCCGATCTCACCTTCGGTGGTGCGGGCGACCACGAACGTTGCCTCCCCGCTCCAGACGATGGCCTCGGGCGACACGACGTCGACCCGAAATGGTTTGGCCATCAGACGCCGGCCTTGGCCAGTTCGTGGGCCTTCGCCTCGACATCCTCGGCGCCGCCAACCATGTAGAAGGCCTGCTCCGGGAACTGATCCATGTCGCCGCGAATGATCGCCTTGAACGAGGCGATCGTGTCCGACAGGGGGGTGTACACGCCGTCCTGGCCGGTGAACTGGGCCGCCACGAACATCGGCTGGGCGAGGAATCGCTGCATCCGCCGGGCCCGGGCCACGATGAGCTTGTCCTCTTCGGACAGTTCGTCGATGCCGAGGATGGCGATGATGTCCTGCAGGTCCTTGTAGCGCTGGAGGATGCGCTGTACCTCGATCGCAGTCTGGTAGTGATCGTCTCCCACGATCTGCGGATCGAGGGCCCGGCTGGTCGAGTCGAGCGGATCGACGGCCGGGTAGATGCCGAGGGCGGTGAGTGGCCGCGAGAGCACGGTGGTGGCATCGAGGTGGGCAAAGGCGGTGTGGGGGGCCGGGTCGGTGATGTCGTCGGCCGGCACGTAGATCGCCTGGAGCGACGTGATCGAACGGCCCTTGAGGGAGGTGATCCGCTCCTGCAGCACGCCCATCTCGCCGGCCAGTGTGGGCTGGTAGCCCACCGCCGACGGCATCCGCCCGAGCAGGGTCGACACCTCGGAACCGGCCTGGGTGAACCGGAAGATGTTGTCGATGAAGAGCAGCACGTCCTGGCGCTGAACGTCGCGGAAGTACTCGGCCATGGTGAGAGCCGAGAGGGCGACTCTGAGACGCACCCCGGGCGGTTCGTCCATCTGGCCGAACACGAGGGCGGCCTTCTCGAGGACGCCCGACTCCTTCATCTCCAGGAAGAGGTCGTTCCCCTCGCGGGTCCGTTCCCCGACCCCGGCAAACACCGAGACACCACCGTGCTGGGTGGCGACCCGGTTGATCATCTCCTGGATGAGAACGGTCTTGCCCACCCCGGCGCCGCCGAACAGACCGATCTTGCCGCCACGCAGGTAGGGACAGATGAGGTCGAGCACCTTGATCCCGGTCTCGAACACCTCTTTCTGCGGCTCGACGTCCTCGAAGGCGGGGGGCTGGCGATGGATCGACCACCGCGGCTCCGAGAAGTCCTGATCGGGAGCATCGAGGGAGTCGCCCCACATGTTGAAGATGTGGCCCAGAGTCTGGTCCCCAACGGGCACGGAGATCGGAGCGCCGGTGTTCCGCACCTCGGCGCCACGCACGAGCCCGTCGGTGGGTGCCATGGCGACGGCCCTGACCTTGTTGTGACCGAGATGCTGGGCGGTCTCCGCCAGCAGGGTGCTCGAGTGCCCGGCCACCGTCAGATCGATTTCCAGGGCGTGGAAGATCTCGGGCAGTTCGTCAACCGGGAACTCGACGTCGACCACCGGTCCGGCGACCTTGACGATGCGGCCCGTACTCTTCGTTTCAGCCATGTGCATGTTCTCCTTGGACTATCCCTTGGTGAGCGCCTCGGCGCCCCCGACGATTTCTGAGATCTCGGTGGTGATCTCGGCCTGACGGGCCCGGTTGGCGGTGACAGTGAGGGTCTTGATCAACTCCTCGGCGTTGTCGGTGGCCGCCTTCATCGCCCGGCGCCGAGCCGAGTGCTCCGAGGCCGACGCCTCCAGCAGCATGTTGAACGTCAGGGCCTCGACGAAGCGGGGCAGCAGACGGTCGAGGATCAAGGCCGGTGAGGGCTCGAAGCTGTACGACACCCGCTTGCTCTCGCCCTGGACGCGCGGTGGTTCGATCGGGAGGAACTCGAAGGTGGTGGCCACCTGGGTCATGGCCGACTGGAAGCGTGTGTAGAACGCCTCGACCGTGTCGACGTCCCCGGCGGCATACGACTCCATCAGGGCATTGGCGATCGCCCGGGCATCGCCGTACCCGGGGGTGTCGGTCACTCCCAGATAGGCCTTCTCGATCCGGTATCCGCGGTAGCGGAAGTATGACTGTGCCTTCTTGCCGACTGCGAAGATCCTCACGTCGATGCCGGCCCGTTTGAGGTCGATGATCCGCTGCTCGGCCATCCGGATGATGGTCGAGGCGTAGGCACCTGCCAGACCGCGGTCGGAACTGATGATGAGCAACCCGGCGGTGCGCACCTCCCGGCGCTCGAGCAGCATGTGGCTCGCACCGCCGGCGGCGTTGCCGACGTTGTTGATCACCTCGACCAGTTTGGCGGTGTAGGGCTTCGAGGCGATCACCCGCGCCGACGCCCGCGGGATGCGGGCGGCGGCGATCAACTCCATCGCCCGGGTGATCTTCTGCGTCGCCTGGACGCTCTTGATCCGGCGCCGGGTATCGCGGAGTTCAGCGCTCGCCACCGATCAACCCTCCGAGGACTCGAACGTGTCCTTGAAGCCGGCGATGGCGGCATCGAGCCTGGCACCGTCGGGCAGATCACCGGTGGTGCGGGTGTGCTCGAGGAGATCATCGTGGCGGGTGCGCACGTAGGAGCGCAGCCCGTCCTCGAACTCGCGCACTCGGGCGACCGGGACAGAGTCCATGTGGCCGGCGGTGACGGCATAGATGACGAGAACCTGCTCCTCGACCGGCACCGGGCGGAACTGTCCCTGCTTGAGGAGTTCGACCACACGCCGACCACGCTCGAGCTGGGCGAGGGAGGCGGCGTCGAGCTCCGATCCGAATTCGGCGAAGGCGGCCAGTTCCCGGAACTGGGCCAGATTCAGGCGGAGCGGGCCGGCGATCTTCTTCATCGCCTTGATCTGGGCGTTGCCTCCCACCCTGGACACCGAGATGCCCGGGTTCATGGCGGGCCGGATGCCCTGGTAGAACAGGTCGGTCTCGAGGAAGCACTGCCCGTCGGTGATCGAGATCACGTTGGTCGGGATGTAGGCGGACACGTCGTTCGCCTTGGTCTCCACCACCGGCAACCCCGTCAGCGAGCCGGCCCCCAACTCGTCGGACAGCTTGGCGCAGCGCTCGAGCAGGCGGCTGTGGAGGTAGAAGACGTCACCCGGATAGGCCTCGCGACCGGGTGGCCTGCGGAGCAGCAGCGAAATCTCCCGGTAGGCGACGGCCTGCTTGGAGAGGTCGTCGAACATCACCAGGGCGTGCTTACCCTGGTACATCCAGTATTGCCCGAGGGCCGAACCGGCGTAGGGGGCGTACATCTGGAGGGCGGCGGGAGTGGAGGCGGGGGCGCTGACCACCACCGTGTACTCCATCGCCCCGGCCTTCTCGAGGGCATCGACCACCTCGGCGACGGTGGACGCCTTCTGGCCGATGGCGACGTAGACGCACTTGACCTCGCGTTCGGTGCCCTGATATTGCTTCTGGTTGATGATCGTGTCGATGAGCAGGGCGGTCTTGCCGGTCTGGCGGTCGCCGATGATCAGCTGACGCTGGCCGCGACCGATCGGGGTCATGGCGTCGATGGCCTTGATGCCGGTCTGGAGCGGCTCCTTCACCGGTTGGCGCTGGACGACGGAAGGAGCCTGCACCTCGAGCAGACGCCGCTCGGTTGTCACGATCGGGCCCTTGCCGTCGATCGGGCTCCCGAGCGGATCGATCACCCGGCCGAGCATGGCGTCGCCGACCGGGACGGAGAGGACATTGCCGGTCTGGCGGACGGCGGCCCCCTCCTCGATGTGCGACGACTCGCCCATCAGCACGACCCCGAGGTCGTCCTCGTCGATGTTGAGGGTCACTCCCAGCAAGCCACCCGGGAACTCGAGCAGTTCGGACGCCATGACGCTGGGCAGTCCCTTCACCCGGGCGACGCCGTCGGCGACGGAGGTGACATACCCAACGGTGTCCCGCTCGGTCGAGGGTGACCACCCTTCCAGATTCTTGCGAAGGGCGGCGGTGATTTCGTCGGTTTTGATGGTCATCTCAGCCATTTCTCTCCTCAGCCTGCACGGACTGCGGTTCGCAGCGACTCGAGACGCCGCCTCACAGACCCATCGATCACGGTGTCGCCGATTCGGGCGACAATGCCACCCACCACCGAGGGATCCACCACGGTGCGTACCTCGACCTCCCGCCCGGTCGCCTTGGCGAGGGCGGCGGCGAGGCGCTCGACGGTTGCCTCATCCAGCTCGATGGCCGAGCGCACCTCGGCGATCTGCTTGCCGGCGGAGGCGGCGGCCCGACCGGCCAGACGCTCGGCGATGGCGGGAATGTCCGAAGCCCTGCCCTGGCTCACCACCAGTTGGAGCATGTTCACGGTCACACCCGACACCCGACCACCCACCAGGTCGTCGAGGATCGCATGCTTGCGGTCGAGCGGAAGCTTGGGGTCGGAGAGGGTATCCCGCAACTCGTCCGAGCCGGCCACTGCCCGGGCGACCGAGTAGAACTCCCGTTCCACCTTCTTGAGCTCGCCCTCTGCCTGCGCCAGTTCGAACAGGGCGGAGGCGTATCCGTCGATGCGGTCGGCCACTTACTTCTCCAGATCCGCCAGGTAACGCTCGACCAGCCCCAGCTGGGCGGCCCGGTCGAGGTTGGCTCCGACGACCCTCTCGGCGAGGTCGATCGAGAGGTTGGCGACGTCGGCCTTGGCTTCCGACATCACCCGACTCTTCTCGGCCTGCGCCTCCTCATGGGCCTTACCGACGATCTGACCGGCCTCGGCCTGCGCCTTGGCGATGATGTCGGCCCTGACCGTCTCGGCGGTGGCCCTGGCCGCTTCGATGATCTCGTTCTGCTTCGCCTTGGACTCGGCCAGCTGCGCCTTGTAATCGGCCAGGAGGCTCTCCGCCTCGGCCTTGGCCTGCTCGGCCTCGGCCAACTGGCCACCGATGGCCTGCTGACGCGCCTCCAGCGTCCGGTTGAGCGAAGGAACCGCCCACCTCCACACGAAGAAGAACACGATGACGAAGGCGATCGCCCCGGCGATCAGCTCGGCCGGCGCGGGCAGCAGCAAGTCAAGAGGGTCGCTCTTTTCGGCCTCTTCGGCCGCCAGGATCGCGATCTGCGCCAGGGTCATGGGGATCAGCCCAGGAAGAAGAGGACGAAGCCGATGAGGGCCAGAGCCTCGGTGAAGGCGATACCCAGGAACATCGTGGTACGGACCATGCCGGCCGCCTCGGGCTGCCGGGCCATCGCCTGGACGGCGTTGCCGGCTACGAGCCCCACACCGATGCCGGGGCCGATGGCCGCCAGGCCATACCCCACCACGCTCAGGTTGCCGGTGATGCCTCCCGTGGCCTCCTGGGCGAGCACCTGTGCAGCGGTGAGAACTGCAAGGACTGTGTTCATGTGTGCTTGTTTCCTTTCTTCCTCGAGGGAACTTCAGTGACCATCGTCGTGGGCGACGTTGATCGACGAGTCGATGTAGACGGCAGCGAGAAGGGTGAAGATGTAGGCCTGGATCACGGCCACGATCATCTCGAAGACGTAGATGGCCAGACCGAAGGCGAACCAGGCAGGCCCGGCAAAACCCTTGGCGCCGATCTCGCCGAAGTTGGTCACCAGGTTGGAGGTGAACACCCAGCCGGTGACGAGCAGCAGGCTGAGCATGACGTGCCCGGCCACCATGTTGGCGAACAACCGGACCGCGTGCGAGAAGGGTCGGACGGCGAGATAGTTGAACACCTCGATCAGCCCCACCAGCGGCTTGAGGGCAACCGGGACGCCCGGGGGCCAGAGGAGGTGGGTCAGGTAGCCGATCCCCTGCTTCTTCAACCCCACCCCGACGAAGATCACATATGTGACCAGGGCCAGGAAGGCGGGGATCGCCATACGCGAGGTGATGGGGAAGTTGATGAGGGGTGTGATCTCGAAGAGGTTGCCGACGAGGATGAAGAGAAACAGCGACAGCAGGTACGGGAAGTACTTGAGCCCATCGGGTCCGATGATCCCGATGGAGATGTCGTCGCGCACCAGCCGGACGATCGACTCGATCGCCGCCCCGAACTTGGTGGGGATGAGTCGCGGCTTGCGGAAGGCGAAGTAGAGCAGCGCCATCACGATCAGTGCCGCCAGGAAGCTGAGCACGACGGTTCGGTTGATCTGGGTGCCCTCGAACGCCTTGAAGATGAACAACTCCCCGACGTCGGCGGGGGCGCACACCGGCTCGTTCACGAAGTCACAGTTTTCGACCGCGAGGATCAACGGCTCCAATCCAAGTCCCTTTCTTTCCCGCGCGACACCGCTACCGCCTCAATGGCGAGCAGCACCATATACGAAATCACCGTGGAGATACCAAACGAGAGGCGCTCGATCTCGATGAGGCGATCGAGGACCAGCATCGTCACCATGATCAGCCCCAGCCTCAGGAAGAACCCAAACAGGGCAGCCGCCTGATACATGGCAAGCGAGATCCTGAGGGCCACGGTGAGCAGGGCACCGGCCAGCAGGAAGTTGCCGACCACCACCAGCACTCCGAGCGCCGCCGACCCCGCTCCCGACCAACCGTAGATGAGCCCGAACAGCAGGATCAGTGGGGGACCGACGTAGATCGCCCGGCGGGCGATATGACGGGCGATCACCGTCTCAACCGGCGTTTCCGCCGGGATGGTGACCACGTCATCCGAGCTCATCGATCTCCTCGGGCGTGAGCAACGTTCGGGCCGAGCCGATGTGACCATCCATTCTCTTGGAGTAGTCCCAGATCCGCATGAAGCCGGTGTAGGAGCCGACGACGATGCCGATCACAACCAACCAGGGTTCGGTTCCCAGCCACCGATCGGCGAAGAACCCGAGCAGGGTGCCCGAAACGATCGAACCGACGAAGGTCCCGCCGACACCCCAGCCCTCCCGAAGGGCACTGGTGACCTGGCGGTGAACGTTTTCTGCGGCCATCTGCCGGCCCAGGCTACTCGCCCGGCCCCCCGACCCCCACTCGGCCTGCTCAGACGTGGCCGGCGAAGTCGGCCGGGTAGGGAGGATGGGCTGCGGCGAGTTCACCGAAGCGGACGGCCACCCTGGCCACCACCGACTCGTCGGCGCGGGCTCGCAACACCTCGACGATCAGACTGGCGACCTCGGCCGCCCCCGCCTCGTCGAAACCCTGGGTCGTCATGGCCGGGGTGCCGATCCTCAGCCCGCTGGTCCGGAATGGCGGGCGGGGGTCGTTGGGGATGGAGTTGAAGTTGAGTGTCAC
>DAIOGO010000083.1:0-6859 GCA_036745195.1 Actinomycetota bacterium
GGATCACACCCCCTTCGACTTCGTAGTAGAGGTGGCGACCGTCCGGGCTGAAGGCGGCGCTCGTGAAGTTCCCGGTGTCGACCGGAAGGACGAACCACTCTTCCCCGGTGTCGATCCGCCACACCCGCACCTCTTTCCCCGAGTGGGTGGTGACGAGGAGGTTGCCCTGGGCGGCGGCGAATTGGGTTGGCCCGCCCTCGACGTGGGCGTTCAGTGCGACCGCTTCCTCCATGGGGGTGCCGGCGCGGACCTTCTTCACGTCGATGACGGTCGCACCAGCGTTCTGGCTCCCGAACACGAGCCACCGACCGTCGGCCGAGAACCTGGGCCGGAAGAAAATACCAGTCGCCGCCATCGATGCGACCAAGCGTCCCGTTGGAAGTTCCCGCAGTTCGATGTGCCTGAAGTCGCGATTGACCGCCACCAGGTTCTCGCTGGGCGTACCCTCTCGCCCGAACGCGGCAGCCAGCGGCGGCTCGGGCCACGTTACTTTCATCGTGCCTGTCGCCACCTCGACCAACTTGCCGCTTCCACCATCTATGCAGCTTCCATAACCGCCGATGACCGCAAACTGGGCGTCGTCATCAATGGCGACCGGTAACTCGCAACCCTCCATCCCCATCACCTCGACACCGGTGGCGATCGAGATCAGGCCTCCCGGCTCGCCATCGCGGCCGATGCCCCCGACGAGGGTAAAGCTCTTCGATACTGCCGGCCAGGCCGAGAAACCCCACCCTACCAGGGGGCTTCGGCCCGTCTCGGCCCCGCTCGACACATCGAAACGGGCGGCGAAACCGGCAGAACCGGACCCCGCGGTGACCAGCAGCTCCCGACCATCGCTGACCAACTCGAGTTCAGCGATGTCTCCCGACGAGGCGATGGTGCCAGGCTGCGAACCGGTTCTGCTCACATCCCACACGAGTGTCTCACCCGAATACGTGAGAGCCACCAGCCGCGACCCATCGGGGGAGAAGGTGGGGAAGTAGACGCCCCCGGGGTTTCCCCGCAACTCCAGCCTCCGGTCCGAGACGGGGTCGAGCACAGTGACGATGTCGTTGTTTCCGAAGAGGGCGAGCTTGGTCCCGTCGGAGGAGTACACGCCGACTCCGGTCGCCGTCGCCTGGATCTCGCGGACCGGGCGGGGGTCGCCGGCTCGGTAGATTCGCACCTTGTTCTCTGCCTGGAATCCGAGGGCGATCTCGGAAGTCGAGGCGCTGGTAGAAACCGAGGATATCGTTCCCTCGATCGTTGCCTCGTCGAGGACCGCGCCGGTCCTGACGTCCAGGCGCGCCACTACATTGGGTAGGGAATTGCTCACGACGAGCAATGACTTCGAGTCGGGCATCCACTGGCCGAGCGCGGAACCGGTCACCGACCACCGGGGAGCCGACAGATCCGACAGCGACCAGACCGAGGCCCGATCGCCGCCATCGCCAGGAGTGTTGGCGGCCCAATGAAGGCCGTCGGGGCTGAGGATGCCGTAACGATCGCAACACGCTCCGAACTCGCCGATCGGTTGGAAGGCGCGCGTGTCGAACAGCCGGACTGCCGGCAGCGCCGCCACCTCGGGTGGGATTTCGCCCACCTCGTCGTCGTAGTACCAGACGACCAGGGTCGAGCCATCGGGGGTGAACTCGGCGCCGCCAACCGGGCCTCCCGCATCGAAGCGATCGACCTCTTGGAAGTCCTCCATCGAGTAGACGACCAGGCCGCCGGTGGGCAGGTCGTTGACCGAGGCGGTGGCAGCCCCCAACACCAGCCGGCTCCCGTCGGGGCTCACTGCAACCACCTCCTTGCCGTCTGGAAGGATGGCAAGCAGGCGGGAATCCGATGCGGTGGATTGGAGGGCTGAGAAGACCTCCCCGGGGATCGGATCGCCCATACCCTTCGCCCGCTCGTAGGCGCTCAGTGCCAGATTGATTGCCAGGTTGGGGTCCTCCTCCTTTGCCAACCGGGCATTGGAGGTCAACTCGAGAATCTGGGTTTCGATGGTGCGTCTCCGGGCGATGTTGCCCTGCACCCCGGCGACTGCGGCCAGCCCGATCGAGATGACGAGCGCCACCGACAGACCGGTCAGCACCCTGCGACGGCCCCGTCTGACCCGCTCCCGCTCGGCGTCTACCCGGGCCCGGCTCGCCGTCAGGAAGGCAGCCTCACCTTCGCCGACCATCGAGCCCGCCTGCCCCCGCCAGGATTCGGCCTGTTCAAGTCGCGCTCCGCCGATCAGGAAGCTGGGATCGGAGCCCGAGGCAGCCCACTCTCCGGCGGCGAGTTCCACCCGGCGACCAACGATGAGATCCTCCCTAACTTCGTCGATCCAGGCGGCAAACCGATCCCAGTGAGAGATCAGGGCCTCGTGGGCGATCTCTACGGTCGGACCCCGGGTGGTCGGATCGCGATCGAACACCAGCAGACGATGCCGGCCGAAGCTGTCGAGGACTCGATCCAGGGAGCCACCCTCCACGAGTCGCCCGAGTTCGCTTCGCCGGAGCCGGCGCCTGGTGTCGTCGGAGGCTTCGTTGACCGTGACGAGTCGGAGGAAGACGGTCCGGGCGGCGGCCTGATCGTCCGGCGACAGCTCGGAGAAGATGGCCTCCGCCCGACGTCCGAGGGAACCGGCCAATCGTCCCCGATCCCGATACTCTCCGAGCGAGAGACGATCCGACGTCCTGTCGGTGAAGAGTTCGGCCAGGGTGTGTTCGAGCAGCGGGAGTGCGCCGACTTCACGGTCGGCGTCCGAAACGAGGGCGTCGAGCAGCCCTGGATCGAACGAAACGCCCACGTTTGCCGCCGGAAGCTCGATGATCTCCATCAGGTCGGCCGCCGTCGGTGCGGCGAGCACCATCACCGATGACGCCAGGAGTTCACCGAAGTCCGTGTAGCGCAGCGGTTGGTCGAAGAAGTCGGCTCGCAATGTGGTGACCAAACGGAGCGGGGCGCGGTCGTCGACGGCGACGTCGCTGAGCATGGCCAGGAATTGCCGTCGGGTTGCTTCGTCGTTGACCAGAGTGAACAGTTCTTCGAATTGATCGATCACCAACAAGAGGACGGTGCCCCCGGGAATAAGGTGGCCGAGCGCCTCGGACAGGCTCTCCTGACCTTGTCTCACCGCCTCGATATGGCCGGCAATGGGGTTGGTCGCCACTCGTCGCAGAGCCAGATCGAGTGCGTCGAACGGGGCCGCTCCGGGAACCATGTCCGTGAACAGCCACTGTTCAGAACCGGCGATGGCCCCTGAACGGAGGGCCGGGATCAGGCCGGCCCGTACCACGGAGGACTTCCCCGTGCCCGACGGACCGACGACGGTTGTCAATGGCCGTTCGGAAACAGCTACCACCAGTTGTTCGACCATCTCTTGCCGCCCGAAGAAGTCAGCGGTGTCGCTCTCCCCAAACGCGTTGAGACCCTTGTAGGGGTTGCGCCGGGGAGACTTCCGCAAGCTCGGTCGATGCGGTGACGTGGCAACTCTGAGGTCGGTCAGGAGTTCGGAAACGGAGGGTGTGCGCAGGCGGGCATCAGGGTGGGTTGCCCTGGCCAGCAACGTCGACAGGCGCTCGTCACCATCCAACAGCTCGGTGGCCATCACACCGAGCGAGAAGACATCAGCGCTCGGGTCCAGCCGGCCGGCGGCGACTTCCGGTGCGCAGTAGCGGTCTTCCGGAGGCGGCACCAGACCGGCCACCATCGCCATGACCCCGAGATCGGCCAGATACGGGTTTCCCAGGCTGTCGAACAGCACGTTGCCGGGGTGCACACGACCGTGCACTAGGCCATGCGAATGCGCCTGTTCCAGAGCAGAGCCCACCGTCTCGAGGAGATGTAGGCCCCATTCGTTCGAATCGGGTTCCTGTCGGCGGCCCCCGGCCACGAGACGATGGACCATTGCCGCCCGGCCCGGTTCACGCCAAAAATCCAACAACGGCACCAGGTGGGGATGGTCCAGCACCGCCACCTTGGTCGCGGTCGCCTCGAAGCGTCGGATGAACGACTGATCGGCGACGAGGCTGGGCCGGAAGATCCTCACCGCCACTTCCCGTCCCACCGAAGCCTGATAGGCGCGATTCACGACGCCCGTCACGCCCGAGCCGATCTCGGCTCTCAGTTCGAACCCCGGAATCGACCCGGTGAGGCGGCCGTCGATCAGCGGCGGCGGGAGACGATCGAGTCGCAACGGTCCAAATCCTGCGGGGAGTTCCTCACTGGCGAGTTGGAACAACTGGGTGGCGCCGTCGATCCCCTCGATCTCGACCCGTCCCAGCGAAATCACACTCCATCCACCGTGCTGCGAGGCCGCCAGCGCCGAATGGGCATCCGAGGAGAGCAACACCTGACCAGGGTGTCCGACTGCAGCCAGTCGCAAGGACCGGTTGAGCGGGGGGCCGGCCATCCGCTCGCCCTCGCTCTCGACCTCGCCGAAGTCGATGGCGATCGTGAGCGGCCCGTGCGCCAATGTGGTGGCAGCCGTCACGGCCGCCACCAGGTTCGGGAAGGCGGCGAGGGCGGTCGTTCCGCGGACCGCCATCAGCGATCCTCCGAGCGCCTCTGTCTGCGCCGAGAGGGTGGCGTCGCGGTGGGCGAGAGCGTCGTCGCGTTCACGCAGAGAGAGGCCGGCCGCTTCGGTGTCGAGTGCGGCCGCCAGGATCGCTCGGCGTTCGATGACGATCCTGGCGCCGGCGTTGAGACCGGGGTCCTGTGCGAGAACGCGTTGTTCCAGGTCCTGGAGCTCAGGCGACGGGTCGACTCCGAGTTCCTCCAGAAGAAAGTGGCGTGTGGCCGCGAACGCCCGAAGGGCCTCACTCTGGCGACCCGACCGGTAGAGAGCGATCATGTGCTGAGCCCGGAACGTCTCCCGGAGGGGGTGCTCGAGGGTGAGGGCCCCGAGTTCTCCAACCAACTCGCGGTGGAGCCCGCACGCCAGGTCTGATTCGATCCGGGCCTCGAGGGCGGCTAGCCGCAACTCGTGTAGTCGGGTTATCTCCCCGTCGAGCACCCCGCTCGTGTCGACGTCGGCATACGCGTGACCTCGCCACAGAGCGAGACCGATGCGCAGGAGCCGGCCGGCCTCGGAGGGCCGGGATTCCGCAAGAGACAGGGCCGACCGATACGTCGCCTCAAACCGCACCGCGTCGATCTCCACGGATTCCGCCACCAGCCGGTATCCGTCACCGGCCCGAGTGATGAGATCACCCAACTGGTGTCGGAGGTTGGAGATGTAGGTGTGGATGCTGCGCCGGACCCCCGGGTCGGCGTCAGGCCCGTATACGGCATTGATCAGCAAGTCGATCGATACCGGCCGACCGGTTGCCGCGGCCAACAGCGCCATCACCGTCCGCTGTTTCAGTCCGCCCAACGTCAGCTGCCCGCCGTCCCGATAAGCCTGGACGGGTCCGAGGACTCTGATCTCCACTGCCCAAGGGTAGGCGTTCGCTGCCTTCGATTCGTGGGATGACAGCACATTCTCAATGTGGGGTATCGGTGTCAACAACTTCTCAAATGGCCAGTTCCGACGGTTCCCGGTCAGCGATGTCCGGCTTCACGATGGGGGGGACCATCGATCTCGGCCCGAGTTGGCGCATTCGGCCGGGTCGACGGTTTGACAGCTTCTTGACCGCCCCGTTCTACGTTCGCGCTGCGGCTGTGGTGGCCGAACGGACGGTCAATCGACGGAAACGGAGGAAGAGAGGATGGGACAGAGATCGAAGATGGGAATGTTTGCAGCGGCTGCGATGATCGTGGCCGGGCTGGTGATGCCGGCGGCGGCAAGCGAGGGTGGTGAGGACCTGGCCGAGGTGCGGAGGACGACGGCGCGCTTCCACCGGGTCGAAGCTGCCATCGAGGCCGGCTATCGGCTCGGGTACAACGGCCTGGTGACCGGCTGCATCGCTCATCCCACAAATGGGGCGATGGGGTACCACTACTTCAACTCACAGTTGTTCGACGATCCGGCGATCGATCCGCTGCTGCCGGAGGGTCTGGTGTACGCGCCGGGTCCCGATGGGCAGCTGCAACTGGCCGCGGTGGAGTGGGTGGTTCCGAAGACCAGGTGGGAGGCGGCCGGCAACACGGCTCCGCCGTCGGTGATGGGGATGGACATGCACGTGCTCAACCCGGTGCTCGGTTGGTACATCCATCACGCCTGGGTCTGGAACCACAACCCGGCAGGGATGTTCCAGGACTGGAACCCGACCGTCTCTTGTAGCTGAGAAGAGTGCGGGGGTTGGTATCGACGCCGCTCCTTCGGCTGGAGGTGACCGCCTGCCGGGCCCGATCGGTGCGAGTCGAGTGACCGGGGGCCTCCTGTTGCGGGGAGGCCTCCGTCCCGCGCCACGGTGCGCGGCGAACTCCGCGACGTCATTCGGAATTCCCCCCAGCAGCGCAACGACCTTGAGGGAGCCTCGGGCTTGACCCCTACTCGGGCAGGACCCGCAATGACGGTCGGTGGGCAGGCCGGATGATGGAGAAGTGGCGCCGGTCGAGGCTGACGACTCGATCCTCGTCGAGGAGTTCGCAGGTAGCTACCACCGATGCATCGACGAACCCGAGATCCAGATCCCAGTACTGCTTTCCGATCTCCACCGCCCGTCTCATCGCGGCTGTATCGATCTCGAACCAGCGGTACGCGCCGGAGGTGATGTCGTCGGCCAGCACGTCTGCCACTTCAGGACCGAGCAGCTTCCGGCACCAGTAGTCCACCTCCACCATCACCGGGGAAGGAATGACGAGGTCCTCCTGGGTGGTGGAGACCAGGTCGAGGCATCGCCGATGGTCGGGGTCACCGGAGTTGAGTAGGGCGATGATCGGCCCGGTGTCGAGGACAAGGCTCATGTCGATCGGTATTCCGTTCGAAACGGAGCGTCCG
>DAIOGO010000083.1:6959-11629 GCA_036745195.1 Actinomycetota bacterium
CTTGGCCTAGCCGAATCGAACGGTGGCGAGGCCGAGCCACGTGGCCAGCTCGGCCAGTTGGTCGTCGACAGCCGATCGGACCGGCCGGGTGAACTCGATGTCCTGGTGGAGAGCGAGCACCCGCAACGCCGCCGCTTCCCGGTCGGCAGTCAGGTCGGCCTTTCCGATCAATCGGTCGCCGTGCAGGATCGGGAGCACGTAGAAACCCCAGCGGCGTTGGGGGGCCGGCTTGTACAGCTCGAGGGTGTAATCGAAGTCGAACAGTTCCAGCGCTCGTTTGCGGTCGTGGACCAGACGGTCAAAGGGGGAGAGAAGAATGGTGCGACCCTCGAAACCGCTCGCATCGGCCGCCGGATCGAGTTGCCACACCCCTGTGGTTCCTTCCACCGTCACCGGGATCCCGGCATCGCCCACCACCCGGGATCGGGCTATTCCCAGCCAGTGCAGCCGCCGTTCGTCCCGGATCCTCTCTGCCTCGTCCACCGGGATCGGGGTGACCCCGGCCGGATAGACCCGATCGGCCACGTCCCACAACCGCTGTTTGCCGTCCCGCTTCGACACTGCCACGAAGGCGCGTGACCAGAGGAACTCGAGCATCTGGTTGACGTTGCGCTCGTGGGTCCACCCGCTCGACTGCCACGGCACCTCGGCGGTGTCGGCGATGGCCCGGGAGGGGAGCGGCCCATCGGAGTGGAGTTGGTCGAGCACCCGCCGCCGGAAGCCATCGTTGGCCGCCAGCCAGTCCTTCACCGGCCCGGGCTTGTCGCGTAGGGCCAGCATCTGGCCGAGCACTACATCGAACTGCGAGGAGGGACGCACCATCACGAAGTTGGGCTCGTTGTGGCGGTCCTGGCCCCGCCACTCAAAGAGGGTGCGATCGCGCTCTAGCGCCGAAACCAGATGAGACGGCGAGTAGCCGTTGCCCAGACGGCTCCACAGCACCAGGTCGGCGCTGGGTGCCACCACCGCGATCGGGTCGAGCTGGAGGAAGGTGAGTCGCTCGGCCACCGTGAGGAGGTCGGGGGGCCGTCGGGCGTCGAGCAGTTGGGCCTGGATCGTGACCTGGCGCGCCTCTTCCCCGGTGAGATGTCGCCTGGTCGGGGTGCCGGACACCGGGCGACTCTAGGTGGTCAGAACCCGATAACGCCGAGACCGGGAACGCCTTCGAAGTCGGTATCCCGGGTCACCACCGGGAGCCCATGGGCGAGGGCGGTGGCGGCGACCCACGAGTCGTTGACCGGCATCCGCCGACCCTGGGCACGCAGCGTCGCCACGAGTCCGCTCCATGCCTCCGCCACCCGGTCGTCGACGGGAAGCGGCTCCAACGCCGACGCCAGTTGCAAGGTGGTGAGCCGTCGATGCCGGGTGTCGACGTCGTCGGCCAGCAGAACGCCGAGGCGCAATTCGCCGATCGTTACGACCGAAACCGCCAGTTCCGCCGGGAGCCGACCAGGATCGGTCGACGCGGACTCCCCGGCGATGAACACCGAGGTGTCGGCCAGTCCGACCGGGGGCGGTTCAGGCGACGTCATCGGTGGTGTCGGTCAGGATGCCGGCTAGATCGTCGGTGAGACCGGGGTCGGCTGCTCCCCGTCGCAACAGTTCGAGCAGCACCGGGGTGGGAATGGTCTGAGGCCGAGCCGGCAGCGGTGTCAGTCGGGCCACGGGGCGCCCGCTCACGGTGACCAACAACGATTCGCCCGCCTCCACCCGGCGCAGCACGGCCGACACGTCATTCCTGAGTTCTCGCGAGGCAATTTCGGCAGCCACACCACGAGTGTAGCAGAGTTGCTACGGCAGGCGAGAGGCATCGAGGGTCCTTCCCGGGGTACGTTCTATCCCGAGGAGGTGGACATGACCGATATCCGCCAGTCGATCGAGAACGCCGTTGGTTATCTCAGCGAACACCCTGACGAGGCCCGCTACACGGACTCGTCTGCCCGGGCCAGTCTCGGCGATTCGCTGTCGGTGACGGTGGTGGGCCCCGGCGGTGAGCACATCACCACCGACATGCCCGCCGGAATCGGCGGAAAGGGCGAGAGCCCGTCTCCCGGATGGTTGTTCCGGGCCGCGCTCGCCTCGTGTGTGGCCGTCACCATCGGGATGGAGGCCGCTCGCGAGGGAATCACCCTCGATTCGCTCGAGGTGGAGGTGGACAGCGAGTCCGACGACCGCGGGATCCTGGGGATGGACGCCTCAGTCCCGTCGGGACCGCTCTCGACCCGGATTCGGATCCGCACCGCCGCCGGAGGCATCGACCCCGCTCGGTTGCGCCAGGTCGTCGAGGTGGGTGCGAGTCGCTGCCCGGTCCGTGACGCCACCCAACGGGCGGTCACTGTCACCACCGAGATCGAGATCGCCTGATCCGTCGACTCCGCGGGGTGTGTCCTCGGGATGGGTGATCGTTGAAACCCGTCGCCCCATGGGTATGAGGTCATAGGCCGACGTTGCGTCAGCCCTTCGGCGTTGGCGCTGGGCGCGGCACAGCCGGCTCCCGGGCGGGTGCCTCCCTCTTCGGCTCGACGGCCGGTTGGGGTCGAGTCTCTTCCGGTTCGACCCGGATCCTTCGGATTGGTTTGCCGATCTCGGTCATCCGATTGCCTTTCTGAGCGGGGCAACGACATGGATGGTGACATCCGGGTACCGGGAGGCGATCTCCTCGGGGTGGAGGTCGGCTGGCACGAACAGTTCGATGACGCGGGCCCGTTCGGCGCGGTAGCCCTGTTCGTGTTCGACGATGTTTCCGGTCAGCTCGACCCGTCCGTATATGGGTCCGTATCCGGTCCCCCACCGGTGTTCGGCCTTGGTGGCGTAGATCCCGCAGGTGCAGTTCCAGCCGGGGACGGTGCCACAGGTGTGACAGGTCGCCTCGAAGGTGGGGGACGGCCACGGGTGGCGCGCTCCTTGCAGCGTGGCGCCGAGGAGCCGCCACCGTCTCCAGGCGATGATGGGCTCCGGTGACCAGTACTCGTCGGGCTCCACCAGCGACCGAGGAGGCGGTGCCTTGCTGGCCGTCGCAACCCTGGCCTTCTGGAGCCTTCTCCGGAAGACCATCGTGTCGATGATCCCGATCGGGATCAGGGCCACAAACAAGGCGAAGACGGCCATGGTGTGGATGGCCAGCGCTCCGACGGCGACTACGAACACCAGGTTCAACCAGGTGAGCGGGTTCCACCAGTCGCCCTCGACCCTTCCTCCCTGGGCGTACATGAACCAGTAGCCGCCGACCGCCAGCACAACGAGGTAGAGGAGCTCCAACTGCCCATTCCACCGCTCGGCCCACACCCGGATCCTGGCGCCCATCAGAGGGAACGTACAGCAAGCCGGGGACAAGAAACAGGGTTTGTGGGTGGCGAGGCGCCGCTCTCAGCGATCGAATCCGCGGGTGTTGGAACCGTTCGTTGCGCCGGGCCTTCCCCTGCGGTCGGACGCAGCTCAGGAGGGTAGAACTCGAGCCGGTGTCGGCGGTGTGCAGGACTCTCTTGACATCGAACGTGTGTTCGATTAGGGTAGGTGTTAGTTGGTGGCGGTCTGGTGAGGGAGGAGACGGCCCAGCACCTGCAAGGTTTGTTGTCGTTGTGGGGGTTGTGGTGTCGGCGTTGCGTTCCGGGGTCCAGGAGTTGATCGATGAGGATCTGTCGCTGGTCGACGACGCGTCCCTGGAGGGAGATGTGTCCGAGATCTCCCGGGTGATCGGGTTGTTGGAGGCTCAGAAGTTGCGGCGGGTGGCCGAGGTCGACCGTCGCCGCTCCTACACCCGGGACGGTGGCGTGTCGATCACCGCCTGGTTGGCCCGCACCTGTGACATCGGTTCGGGCACGGCCGGACGGGAGGTGGGGGTGGCCCGCCGTCTCACCTCGATGCCTCTCACCTGGGAGGCGTTCGAGGCGGGTGACATCTGTTCAGTCAAGGTGGGGATTCTGGCGTCGGCGTGTGAGGCTCATCCGGAGCCGTTCGGTGCGGATGAGTCGCTGCTGGTCGGATTGTCCCCACAGTTGAGCGTGGGTGAGTTCCGGCGGGCCGTCGCCTATTGGCGGAACCTTCAGGATGAGAACCGGGCGAACCTCGAGGTGATGGAGATGCGGGAACGGTCGTTCCTTCACATCTCCCGTACCTGGGCGGGGATGGTCCGTCTCGATGGCCAGTTGGACCCCGAATCGGGTGAGATCGTGTTGGAGGCGATCGGGGCGCTCACGTCGGAGACGGATCGGGCCGCAGATGCCACCGCCCGGGCGGGGGGTACCGTCGAAACCGCCGCCCAGCGACGGGCTCATGCCCTGGTCGACCTGTGCCGGCGTTCCCTCGACACCGGCTCCCCCGTCGTTGGTGGGGTCCGGCCCCACGTGACGGTGACCGTCGACTACGAAACCCTGGCCCGACGGGTCGGGACCACCTGTGAACTGTCGAGGACGGGGACGATCACCCCGGAAACGGCCCGCCGTCTCGCTTGCGACGCCGGGGTGTCACGGGTGATCGTCGGACCCGACTCGGAACCGTTGGATGTGGGGCGTACCCACCGCATGTTCACCCCCGCCCAACGGCGGGCACTGACCATCCGGGACAAGGGATGCCGTTTCCCCCATTGTGACCGACCCCCCGACTGGTGCGACGGACACCACGTGAGACATTGGGTCGATGGCGGCGAGACGAGTCTCGCCAACGCCGTCCTC
>DAIOGO010000084.1:0-11555 GCA_036745195.1 Actinomycetota bacterium
ATCGCCGATCAGGTACCCGAGGCCGAGGTGGTGCTGGTGGCCGCGGGGGGCGGCGGGTTCATCGCCGGGACCGCCGCCTTCTATGAAGGAGAGGTCGAGGTGGTCGGGGTGGAGCCGGAGGGTTCCCAAGCACTGACCAGAGCGCTCGAAGCCGGGACCCCGGTGCCGGTCCCGATCGACAGCATCGCCGCCGACTCCCTGGGGGCATCGCCGATCGGGGCGGTCCCGTTCGCCTCGATCGTGGGGCGGGTGAAGGCGACGGTCCTCGTCACCGACGACGAGATCCGCTCGGCTCAGCGGTGGTTGTGGTCGAACCTGAGGTTGGTGGCCGAGCCTGGGGGCGCGGCCGCCCTGGCGGCGGTCCTGGCCGGTCGGCACCGGATGGATGGACGGCGGTTGGTGGTGGCCGTGTGCGGCTCCAACACCGATCCCGCCACGGTGGTGTGACCGGCCGACTTACCTGAGCAAGTTCGCCTCCAGCATCGGGTCGGTCGACGACAGGTGGAGGTTTGACCCGTCGTGGGTGAGCCACAACCCGGGCACCGCCTCCACCCAGCGACGGGATGGGAGTTGGAGCATCCACCCCAGGTGTCGCCGGCTGGGCGGTTGGTACACGAGGACCGTGCGGCCCGGCGAATGGAGACCGGGCAGAACCGCCATCAGGTCGAATTCACCGAACAGGCGGGCCATGGCCACCTGAGGGTCGAGGCGGTCGGCGCCATCGAACCAGTTGAGGGACTGGTCGACAGGGCAGATCTCGACCTCGAGCGGTCCCACCTCGATTCGGGAGTGCTCGCAGGTCCCGGGAAAGCCGATCACGTTCATGAGCCAGACCCTACGGAGGGGGTCTGACAAAAACTCGGGTCAGCGGTCGGTGCGGGCAGGCTCCGCCGGGTCCTCGCCCCGACCGGCCGGGATCAACAGCAGCGGACAGCTCGCCCGCTCCATCACGCGGGCCGACACGCTCATCCACGCCTGCTCGGTGAACAGCCGCCGGGTGGCGCCCATGACCACGAGTTCGGCCCCGGTTTCGGTGGCGGTCGTCAGGATGGCCTCGACCGGATCGGTCCCTTCCACGAACCGGGTGACCGGGTTTCGCCCCAACGCCCGCAGGGCCGAGGCCAGCGGTTCGACCACCCTCCTGCCTCGCTCTTCCAGGTAGCCGAGTGCCTTCATCTCGGCGGTTTCGGACTCCCAGGCCGTCTCATCGAGAAAGGACCGCCGTTCGGCTTCGTCCATCGAGCCCAGGAATGTGCGTGGGACCTCGATGACGGTCATCACGGTCACCCGGCCGTCGAGGCCCAATAAGCGGTCGCACAGGGCGGCGGTGGCAGACGGATTGAGAACACCGGAGGAGGCGATGAGGATGTTCACCTCCGAGACATTAGGCCTGTGAGATTGTCATGGCACCGGCCTAGCCTGGTCGGCTCGACAAGGAGTAAGAGATGCCTCCGTTGGATGACGAACTCGTGAATCGGGTCACCTGGAAGATCCCCAACGCCCTCGCCTTGATCGGCTCCCGGGCCGGTGAGGTCCGCAACGCCATGACGGCTTCCTGGATCACCCAGCTCTCGATGGAACCCGTGCTGATCGGAGTCGGCATCGACAACAAGGCGGTGACCCACGGGTTGATTGCCGCCGGTGGTTCGTTCACCGTGAACCTGTGGTCCTCTGAAGACACCCGGGTGTTCATCAAGTTCTCCAAACCGGCCGTCTACGCCGACGGAACCCTCAACGAACGTCCCGTCGCCGAGGCGGTCACCGGCGCTCCGTACTTCGCCGACTCGATCGCCTGGATGGACTGTGTCGTCAGACACAGTCACGACTACGGCACGCATACCCTCTTTGCCGGTGAGGTGGTGGCGGCCGGCATCCATGACGACGAGCTCCGGCCGGCCGCCATGTCGGATACCCGGATGAAGTACGGCGGAGTCAAACGTGGCGGTCACTGACGACGACGAGGGGCGGCTGGACCCCACCGAGAGAGGATGACCATGGAAGTGCGTTTGGACGGCAAGGTGGCGGTGGTGACCGGGGCCAGTCGGGGGATCGGGCTGAGTACGGCCCGGCTCCTGCTCGAGTCGGGGGCGACCGGGGTGACCATCACCGGCCGGCGGTCCGAGAACCTCGACTCCGCCGTGGCCGAATTGGAGGCGGCGGGTCTCGGCCGCGACCGCATCCTGGCGGTGGCGGCCAGGGCCGACTCCGAGGAGGAGGCCGAACAGGCGGTGCAGGCCACCATCGAACGGTTCGGTTCGGCCGACATCCTCGTCAACAACGCCGGAACCAATCCTTCGGCGGGTCCGCTGATGGAGGTTGACCTCGGTGCCCTCGACAAGACCTGGTCGGTGAATCAGCGCGGCCCGCTGTTGTGGACCAGGGCGACGTGGCGGCACTGGATGGCCCAGCACGGGGGGGCGGTCGTCAACGTCGCCTCGGTCGGAGGCCTGCGCCCGGCGCCGCTGATCGGGGCGTACAACATCTCCAAAGCGGCGCTCGTGCACATGACCCATCAGCTGGCCTTCGAACTCGCCCCCGGTGTCAGGGTCAATGCGGTTGCCCCCGGTGTGGTCAAGACCAGGCTGTCCGAGATGTTGTGGAAGACGGATGAGACGGCCGCTGCCGCCGGCCACCCTCTCAACAAGCTGGGTGAGCCCGTCGACGTGGCCGAGGCGATCGTGTTTCTGTGCGCGGCCGGCTGGATCACCGGGGTGGTCCTGTCGGTCGACGGGGGAGCAGCCGGGGCTTCGGCCGGCCTGGCATGAGCGGGCGCCATCCGGCCCCGGATCGGGATCTGGCGATCGGATACCTGGAGGGTGCGGTCGACCCGACGCCGCTCTTTGCCGAGGCGGCCCGGCTGCGGGACGAGGGGAAGGGACGGACCATCACCTTCAGCAAGAAGGTCTTCGTACCCCTCACAACACTCTGTCGTGACGCCTGCACCTACTGCACGTTCGCCAAGCCGCCAGGGGCCGGGGGCGTCTACCTGGAACCCGAGGAGGTGCTGGCCGTGGCCAGAGCGGGGGAGGAGTGGGGCTGCACCGAAGCCTTGTTCACCCTCGGGGACCGACCGGAGGATCGCTGGGAGCAGGCGCGGACCTTCCTGGCCGGCCACGGCTGCTCCACCACCCTCGAGTACGTGCGGATGACCACCGAGTTGGTCGCTGGCGAGACCGCCCTCTTCCCCCACGCCAATCCGGGAGTCATGGACCGGACGGCGATCGCGGCGCTCCGGCCCTCCAATCCGTCGATGGGTCTGATGCTGGAGAACATCTCGACCCGGCTGACCGATCCGGGGATGCCGCATCATGGCGCCCCCGACAAGGTCCCCTCGCTGCGGGTGGCGACGATCGAGGCGGCCGGGCTGGAGCGAGTGCCGTTCACCACCGGAATCCTGGTCGGGATCGGTGAACATCCCGACGAGATCGTCGATTCGATTCTCGCAATCGTCGACCTGCACCGCAGCTACGGCCACATCCAGGAGGTGATCGTGCAGAACTTCCGGGCAAAGGCCGATACGCCGATGCGACGCAACGCCGAGCCGACTCCGGCCTGGTTCGCCCGGGTGGTGGCAGTCGCCCGCTGGCTGCTGGGGGCGGAGATGAACCTCCAGGTTCCACCCAATCTGACCGAACGGTTCGAGACCTATCTGTCGGCCGGCATCAACGATTGGGGCGGGGTGTCACCGCTCACCATCGACTGGGTCAACCCGGAGGCGCCATGGCCGCACCTGGACCAGTTGGAGGCCCGCACCGGAGCAGCAGGGTTCACCCTCCGGCCCCGCCTTCCCGTCTACCCGGAGTTCATCGACCGGCGCTGGCTGGACGACTCGATGCTGGCGAAGGTGTCCCGCTCGGTGGACGAGGATGGGTACGCTCTGTCGTCACCGGTGGCGGGAGCAAACGCATGATCACATTCCTCAGAGTCCGACCCGTCGCTTCGGTTACGCCCATCCAGGCAGCCACCCGGCGCAAGGAGGGGACCACCGCGGTCGAAGGGGCCGGTCTCACCGCCGCCGACATCTCGGCCGCCCTGGAGGGTGGGGTGCTGCCGGTTGTCCTCGGTCCGGGCGATGCAGAGCCGCTCGCCTGGGTGGTCGATGCTGGTGATGCCCTCGACCTGGAGAAGCGGGGAGTCCCCGGCTGGCGTATCACCGTCCATTACACCGAGGAAGACGAAGCACTGATCGAAGCGCTGGCCCGGACCGGCGCCGCCTACCTCCGGACCCCGCGCTCACAGGTGACGGCCGCCCTGGAGCGGGCGGGTCTTCCCGGCTTGCGGGTGACCATCTCGGTGTTCTGCGACGACGTCCCCCAGGCGATGGAGGCGATCGATGCGGGCGCCGGTGACGTCCTCCTCCGGGATTGGGACCAGGAGCGCCTGGGAGAGTTGCGAATGGCCGTCGGCGAGCGCGGGCTGGTGGAACGCACCGCCCTTCCTGTCGGGCTCGAGATCGACGAGGTTCGGGATCAGCTTCCGGCTGCCCACCTGGCGGCCTGGCTGAACCAGGTCGACGGCTCCGGCGCCGCCCGTCCCCGCCATGCCTGGGCTCCCGGCAAGGATCTGCCCCCGCCGATGGGCCCCCAGCGACTCTCTGCCGAATGGGCCGACCAGGCCTGGGTGCAGGGTCGGGCGCCGGCGGAGCTGTCGGGGGCGGGTGACCTCGGCCCGATCCTGGAGCGTTCTCTCGAAGGAAGCAGGCCTTCGGTCGCCGAGTTGGAGTCCCTCTTCCGAGCCAGGGGCACCCAGGTGGAGGCGGTGGCCTGGACCGCCGACCGTCTCCGCCGCGACGGGGTGGGTGACGTCGTCAGCTACGTCGTCAACCGCAACATCAACTACACCAACATGTGCTACTTCCGCTGCGGATTCTGTGCGTTCTCGAAAGGACCGCGCAGCCTCAACCTGCGCGGTGATCCCTATCTGATGGGGATTCCCGAGATCGTGTCGTGGGCCAAGGAGGCATGGGAGCGAGGCGCCACCGAGGTCACCCTGCAGGGCGGTATCCACCCCGAGTTCACGGGTGACTTCTATGTCGGTGTGGTCGAGGGCATCAAGGCCGAGTTGCCCGACATGCACATCCACGGATTCACCCCGCTCGAGGTATGGCAGGGGGCGGAAACCCTCGGGATCGGGGTGCGACCCTTCCTTACCCGGTTGCGGGAGGCCGGTCTGGGGACGCTGCCGGGGACGGCCGCCGAGATCCTCGACGACTCGGTCCGCCAGCACCTCTGTCCCGACAAGATCCGCACCGCCCAGTGGGCCGACGTGATGATCACGGCCCACGAACTGGGGATCCGGGCCACCGCCACGATCATGTTCGGGCACATCGACCATCCCCGGGCATGGGCGAACCACCTCGACGTGATCCGCCGGATCCATACCAGGACCGGCGGCTTCACCGAGATGGTCCCGCTGTCGTTCGTTCACATGGGCTCACCCATCTACCTGAGGGGTCAGGCCCGCCCCGGGCCCACCTGGGACGAGGTGGTGCTGGTGCATGCCCTGTCCCGGATCGCATTCGACGGGCTCATCCCCAACATCCAGGCCTCCTGGGTCAAGCTCGGTCTCGATGGCGCCGGTCGTCTGCTCGACGCCGGATGCAACGACCTGGGGGGGACACTGATGGGCGAGATCATCACCCGTTCGGCAGGAGCTGCCCACGGTCAGGAGATGACGCCGGCGGAGTTCGAGCAGGCCATCGCCGCCGCCGGACGTCCGGCGATGCGGCGTACCACCCTCTACGAGGCAGCCGCACGGGTCTGACCGGTCAAGCTGGTTCTGGTTCCAGCGGGTAACCGGGGCGGCCCCTGACGATCCAGTCCGTCAAGGCCGCCTCGGTGCCGACATCCCGTCCCACCCCCTGCGACATGACGAATCGGTGGTGGAGGAGGTCGCAGTACGCCTGGATCGGGTCGACCACCCCTTCCAGCTTGCGGAGATGGGCCAGCACGGGCTCGAACGCCTCGACCCTCCA
Organism: Actinomycetota bacterium; assembly: GCA_036745195.1. Lineage (GTDB taxonomy): Bacteria > Actinomycetota > Acidimicrobiia > Spongiisociales > ZC4RG35 > JBFHRE01. Next base: position 5,975 of record DAIOGO010000084.1, read on the forward strand.
CCGGATGGCGGCGATGTTCTTTCCGGTCGGGGTGTCGGGGGCCCTTTCTGCCTGGTAGTAGTGGAGATCGGAGAGGATCTGGCGGGCCTGATTCTCGAGGGCATCGACTCCGGTCAGGTCTTTGAGCCGGTTGGAGTGATAGGTGCGGCCACCCAGATGGAGTCTCACCTTGAGGAGCGACCCGCCGTCGTCTTCCGGGATCAGGTCGATCTCCGACACGTCGAATCCGAGATGATTGAGACGGCTGACGTGCTCGGCGATCTTGTACCGCTCCTCGGCGTGGATGACCGGCCGAACCGTCAGTTCCGCCCACAACGAGCGATAGATGTCGGCGATCGCCTCGCCCAGTTCGAGATCGGCGTCGTCGATGTCGACGCCGGCCTCGGCGGCGATGTCGGCCATCCCCCCGGCGACATTCATGATCATGATCTCGATGTCCTCCATGCGGCGACCATCGCTGAGGGTGCCACTCTCGAACAGTTCCGCCGTCTCGCCGTCGACCATGATGGTCTCGATGGTCTCGGCGTCGAACCGGTAGAGGACGTTGGACAGTGAGCAGTCCCCCCAGAACACGCCGCCGAGGTGGAGTTCGACCAGCAGTTCTGCAAACGCGTTGATCATCTGGTTCCGTCTGGCCCCGAACCCGGGGCCCGCCAGCAGTTCCCGATATGAGAACGAGAACGGCTCGTATTCGGTGATCAGGGCGGCGGACTCCTCCGCGAACGGATCGGGATGACGTCCCTCGACCAGACCGACCGCCCGTACCGCCGAGGTCCCCGAGCCCTCCAGCGCTCGCAGCACCTGATAGTCCTGGCGGGCAGCCCGTTCGGAGAGTTCCTTGATGGCATAGATCCCGCTCGGATACTGCAGGAAGAGGACCTGGTGGCGGGATATGCCTTTGGGCAGGTCGAGGAAACGGTCGGATTCCCATTCCCGAATGGAGACGTCCCAGTCGAGATCGAGAAAATCGGGATGTCCGGCCTTGATCGTCAGCTCCGCCATGGGGGCCATTGTGACCGAACCGAGCCCGAAACCGGCGGTTCGAAACCCCTCCGCCATCCTGGGCTCACGGACGCGCTCGTACCCCGCGCGGTGAGGCGACGAACCCGGCGTCGAGCAGCACCCGATGCCAGGACCCGGTCCCGAGCGGGCGACCATCGATCGTGTCGACTGACAGCCGGCCGCGGGTGACGGCAACGTCATAGAGCGAGGCGGCCACGGCCGGGTCGGGCTCGGAGGCGAAGGTGTAGAGCCGGGAACGTTCGTGGTAGGCCACCAACGTTCCCCCCGCCAGGATGACGGTGGCGCCGGCCACCCGGCCGAGACGGCCCTCTTCCAGCCGGGGCCAAGCGACTCCCGCCCCGTAGGGGTTGGCCGGGTCGGTGGCGGCAAGGTGCATCACTGTCCCGTCCCCGGCGGACCGGAGCCGATCGACTGCCCCGGGAACTGCGAACTGGGCTCCTCCCATTCCCTCGATGAAATACCCGCGCCGGACCCGGCCGGTTTCCTCGAGTCGCTGGAACACCGGGTAGATGGCGCTGAACCCCCCGGGCAACCGCTCCGAGCCCAATCCGGCCCTGGTGACGACCCCGTGGCGGGACAGCAACTGGCCCGCCCAGAAGGTGGCCGCCACCGTCGGATCGGGCTCGCCAGCCGGGGCGAGTGACCAGCGGCCCCCTGCCTCGGGCGGGAAGGACGATCCCAGCGCCGCCCGTCCCGATCTCCGTCTGGACCCTCCGCCGATCAGCGCCCGCAACGGCGCCAGGGTGTCATTGGTGACCTCACCCGCCCACACCAGATCCCACAGCGCCGAGACGACCAGATCGGGGTCACCTCCTCCGCAGGCCTGGTACAGGTCGCGCACGAAGCTGGCCCCCCGGGTGAGCAGATGGTGTCTCAGGTCGTCGTGCATCTTCAGATCGGGGCGATCCCCGTCGAAGCGGGGCAGCAGATGGAACTGGTCCCGGAACCCGACGACGATCTTCCCGTCACGGGCGCCGAGCGGGCCACGCCCGGCCCACATCAGCACGCCCTCGAGCATCAACTGGTCGAGGATTGGCCCGCTCCCGGCGATTCTTGGCGCCAGGATCTCCTGCTCGAACACCGAGGCCGGCATCTCGAATCCCTGAAGGCGGCCGAGGGTTTCGAGGGCGGAGCCCCGATCCCGAGGCGGACGGCGGGTGATCTGATGCCACTCTGGGAGGAACCTGCCCAGCACCGACGGGTCGACCGCCTCGACCTCGGAGCGGAGCACCGCCAGCGTCCGGCGCTTGATCCGCCGCAGTACCTCGGCATCGACCCACTCCTCGGCGTCGCCGCCGGGACGGAAGGCGCCGCGAGCGATTCGACCGGCCTGCTCGAGACGTTGCAGGGCGATCCGCACGACCCCGATCGGCAGCCCGAACCGGTCGGCCACCGCCGACGGCTCGAACGGGCCGTGGGTGCGGGCGTAGCGGGCGACCACATCACCCAGTGGATCCTCCAGCGGTTCGAGGAAGGCGGAGGGGACACCTTCCGGCGGCACCGCCCCGGTGGCGTCGCGGAACCGGCCGGCATCTTCGATCGCCATCCAGTGCGGGGTGCCGGCCAGCCTCACCTGGATCGCCCGCCGCTGGACCTGGAGCGAATCGAGGGCATCGCGAGGATCGGCGTCGACCAGACGCTCCCCGACCTCGTCGATGGTGAGTGGTCCCAGCCGGCGGAGCAGGTCGGCGGCGCCCTCCACCCCGTGCAGGGGTCGGGAACGGTGCTGCAACTCCTCTTCGACCGCCGTGATCGTCTCCAGGGTGAACAGTTGTCGGAGCTCGCCTTCGCCCAGGAGTTCGGAGAGCAGGCGCCGGTCGAGGGTGAGGGCGCTGGCCCGCCGTTCCGCCAGCGGTGTGTCACCTTCGTAGAGGAAGGCGGCCACGAAGGCGAACAGGAGAGAGGAGGCGAAGGGCGACGGACGGTCGACCTCGACGTCGACCACCCGCACCCGCCGGGCGGCGATCGAGGCGAGCAGCGACCGCAGCCCGGGGAGATCGAAGTCGTCCTGGAGGACCTCGCGGAACGTCTCCAGCACGATCGGGAAGTCGCCGAACTGTTTGGCCACCGCCAGCAGATCGGCGGCGCGCCGGCGCTGCAGCCAGAGGGGGGTCCGACGATCGGGCCGGCGGCGGGGGAGCAGCAACGAGCGGGCGGCCGCCTCCCGGAACCGGGCTGCGAAGAGCGAGCTGTCGGCCAGCTGATCGATCAGCAGTGTCTGCTCCTCGTCGGGATCGAGCAGGATCGAGCGGCTGTCGGGAACCTCCTCGGCGTCGGGGAAACGAAAGGCCATCCCGTCGTCGGACCAGATGGCGTCCACTTCGAGCCCGGTGGCCTGTTTCCAGCGTTGGGTGAGGGCCATCGCCCACGGGGCGTGGACCCTCGCTCCGAACGGCGAGAGCACCACCAGTCGCCAGTCGCCGATCTCGTCGCGGAACCGTTGCACGACCAGGGTCCGATCGGTGGGGGCGGTTCCCACCACCTCGAGTTCCTCTTCGACGTAGGCGCTCAGGTTGGCGGCCGCCAACCGGTCGAGGCCGTACTCCTCCATCAACATGCTCCGCCGCTCGTCCGGACTCTTGTCGAGGAGATGCCGGACGAAGCCACCGACCGCCTTTCCGGTCTCGACCGACCGGCCCAGGCTGTCACCGTGCCAGAACGGCGTCTTGGGGGCGGACTCTCCGGGGGCGGGAACCACCTCCACCCGATCCAATCCGATATCCGAGATCCTCCAGGCGGTGGCGCCCAGCACGAAGACGTCGCCCACCCTCGATTCGTAGACCATCTCCTCGTCGAGTTCGCCCACCCGGCTCCCGTCGGGGAGCGCCACCCGGAACAGCCCCCGGTCGGGGATCGTCCCGGCATTGGCGATGGCGAGTCGACCGGCTCCCGGCCGGGCCGACACCATCCCGGTGGTCCGATCCCACAACAGCCGCGGCCGCAATTCGGCGAAGAGGTCGGACGGGTACCGTCCCGCCAGCATGTCGAGCGTCGCCTCGAACACGCCCCGCGACAGGTCGCGGTAGGGGGCCGCCCCGAGCACCAGGTGATAGAGATCCTCCACCGAACGCTCTTCCAGGGCCACCGTCGCCACCAGTTGCTGGGCGAGCACGTCGAGCGGGTTGCGCGGGATCGAGGTCGCCTCGATGTCGCCGGCCAGCATCTGGGAGGCGACCACCGTCGCCACCAGCAGGTCACCCCGGTACTTGGGGAAGATCTTGGCGACCGAGGTGCCGCCGACGTGATGCCCGGCCCGCCCCACCCGCTGCAGGCCCGAGGCCACGCTGGTCGGAGCCTCCACCTGGATCACGAGATCGACCGCCCCCATGTCGATCCCCAACTCGAGCGACGAGGTGGCCACCACCGCCTTTAGATCGCCTCGTTTGAGGCTCTCTTCGATCTGGAGTCGTTGTTCGCGGGCCACCGATCCGTGATGGGCGCGGGCGATCTCCTTGCCGGCCAGCGTGTTGAGTTCACCGCACAGCCGTTCGGCAAGCCTGCGGGAGTTGGTGAAGACGATGGTGGAGGTGTTCGCCTCGATGAGTTCCAGGAGCCGCGGGTAGACCGATGGCCAGATCGACTTGGTCCTGACCGGGTCGTCGGGCCCCGCCAGCGGATCGGGCATGTCCTGTTCGGTCATGTCCTCGACCGGGACGATGATCTCGATGTCGAGTTGCCGCTTCGGTGGGACATCGACGATCGTCACCGGACGATCCCGCACGGTCCCATCGACGACGTCGTGGCCCCCGAGGAAGCGGGCGATGGTCTCGAGCGGCCGCTGGGTGGCGGAGAGCCCGATGCGCTGCGGTGGGCGGTCGGCCACCTCGTTGAGCCGTTCCAGCGAGAGAGCGAGGTGTGCCCCCCGTTTGGTGGCCGCCACCGCATGCACCTCGTCGACGATGACCGTCTCCACCGAGGCGAGCACGCTTCGGGCCTGGGAGGTGAGGATCAGGTACAGCGACTCGGGGGTGGTGATCAAGACGTCGGGCGGGTGCTTGGGCATCCGCCGTCGTTCGTCGGCGGGGGTGTCCCCCGTCCGCAGAAACGTGGTGAGTTCGGGGAGAGGGTCGAGACCCATCCGCTCGGCGGCGTGACGGATACCGAGCAGCGGGCCACGCAGGTTGCGTTCCACGTCGTGGGCCAGCGCCTTGAGCGGTGAGATGTAGAGCACCCGGCAGCGACGGGTGGGGAGGGGTTCGGTGAGCAGGTGGTCGATGCTCCACAAGAAGGCCGCCAGCGTCTTGCCCGAACCGGTGGGGGCATGGATCAGGGTGTGCCCGCCCGCGACGATCGCCTTCCACCCCAACCGTTGAGCATCGGTGGGAGCAGCAAACGACGCCTCGAACCAAGCCCGAGCCGGTGCGCTGAAGCCGGCGAGCGGAGAGGGCGCCATCCCGTCACTGTAGGGAGCGGGCCCGACAAGAACCGCGGCGATAACCGCTTTGCGTCATGCGTCATGCGTCATGCGTCCTGCGCCGTGCGACTCACGGCACCGCCGACCGGTGACCCGTGACTTTGCGGGAGGCGGTTGAACGTTCCAGGTAGAAGGTTGAAAGGT
>DAIOGO010000085.1:0-4999 GCA_036745195.1 Actinomycetota bacterium
CGCCGCCCGTTCCGCCTTGCCCTGATCGCGGGCTGCCAGGATCACCAGGGCGCCGGCTCCGGCCAGCGCCCGGGCGGTCTCCAAACCGAGGCCGATGTTGGCACCGGTGACCACCGCCACTCGTTCCGACAGATCGGGGATGTCGTGTCTCGTCCATGGCATAGGAACCTCCAGCCTGAGTGTTTCCCCGACCTATGCCAAATCGGACGGCGCCCGAGCGGGCCGACCGGATTGGCCTCAGCGGTCGATGGTCGGCTCGGGCGGGTAGTCCGCGGGCAGCGAGTCCGGGTCGAGGTAGGAGGGGATTTCGAGCCCGATCGAAGGCTCGAGCTCGTCCCGGGCCCGCAGGTACATCCTCGACCAGGCGTGTTCGGGAACGGTGACGTGCCAGGTGATCCCCATCTCCCAGTCTTCGGAGAAGAAGAGGTAGTGCATCACCACCAGGATCTGCGGTTTGGTGATGGTTCCCACCCACTCGGTCTCGGTGGTGATCCCCAGTTCCGATCGCTCCGCCTCCAGATAGGCGACGAACCGGTCTCTCAGTTCGGTCGCCAGGGGCGCGATGTCATCGGGCCACTCGATCACCTCCAGACGGCGGCTCACGGCAACCTGCTCACCTGCCCGCTCGGCGGTCACGGCGAGATCCAGGGTGGATCCAGGGCTGCCCGCACCGGGGACGATCGTGAACTCGACCACCTCGCCTGGCTCGACGTTCACCCGATCCGGGTCGAGAGAGGCATCGCCCGCCAACGTGGCCGATAACGACATCTCCCCTTCCCCCCCGGTGGCCGATGCCAGTACCACCACCATCTGGCCCGGGGTCACCTGCCAGAAGGCGGCCGGTTCGACGATCAATTGCAGCGATCCTTCTCCCGAAGAGGTCGAGGTGGGATCACTCGCATCGCTGCCACACCCGGGAAGCAGGGCTGCCGCGATTAGAAAGGCGGCTATACGTCTCATGAATCGATCGTCAGGCCCGGGCCGGTATCCGACCAGAGGCGATGGACACAGAAACCGACCTTTGTCACTGGACCGCGACCCCGGGTGGTGCGACCATCGTGGAGTGAATCACGAGGTGATGATCCCGACGGGTGCCGTCGATCTTCCCGGCATCCACACGACGACCCGGGAAGCCGTGGCGACGGTCGTTTTTGCCCACGGGAGTGGCAGCAGTCGCTTCAGCCGGCGCAATCTCGAGGTGGCCGGCGCGCTCAACGTGGGAGGCTTCGACACCCTCCTGTTCGATCTGCTCACCGAGCGGGAGAGCCAGGACCGCGCCAACGTTTTCGACATCCCCCTTCTGGCCGGGCGGATGGTCGACGCCACCCGCTGGGTGGCCGAGCGAGACCCGGGACCCATCTGCTATTTCGGTGCGAGCACCGGGGCCGCAGCCGCCCTGGTGGCCGCCGCCATTCCCGGGCAGGAGATCTCCGCCGTGGTGTCGCGGGGCGGGCGCCCCGATCTGGCCGGGAAGGCCCTCCCGGAGGTCCGATCCCCGACGTTGCTCATCGTCGGGGGCGCCGACATCGAGGTCCTCGGGCTCAACCAGGATGCGCTCGACAGCATGGAGTGCGAGAGGAGGCTCGACATCGTGCCGGGCGCCACCCACCTCTTCGAAGAGCCCGGTGCCCTCGAGGTGGTGGCTGGTCTCGCCACCGACTGGTTCAGGACACACTGTGCGGGTGGGGCGACTCGGGCCGGGGTATTGGGCCACGACCATCATTAGGGTCGGGGAATGATTCACCCCCACCGAAGCGTCGCCCGGCGGTCGCCCCTTTGAGGAAGGCGGCGATCAAGCCCAATCAGAGTTGGGAGAAGGCTGCACGGTCCGTGGCCGGACGCTGGCAACATCTCGAAGAAGCGGAGACAGAACGCCTTCTCGAGCAGGCACGGACCTTCGACCGGGGGTGGTTCTGGGAGGGTCTCGATGGGCTCCGGCTCACGTCCCCGATGCGAGCCACCATCGCCGCCCAGGCCTGTCTGCTCACGGTCAACCTCGGGACATCGGTGTTCAAGGACGTGACGAGCGTCCTGGTGGCACGACGGGGATCAGCCAAACGCACCCGCCATCACGTGGGAGGCCGGGTGGTGACCGAGAGCGAGGCACATGTAACCGGCGAGGCCCTCCTCCACGGGCCGCTCCGTCTCGCCTGGAACCAGATCGAGGCCGATCTCGCCACGGAATCAGGACAGTCGGTGGTACTCCACGAGTTCGCCCACAAGGTGGACATGGCGGACGGGGTTGCGGACGGGATCCCTCCGCTGAGCGGACGCCGCCCGGTCGCGGAGTTCGACCGCATCGCCCAGGCCGTGCTCGACCAGATCCAGTCCGACGAGCCCTCCGACCCTCTCCGCGACTATGCCGCCATCAACCGGTCCGAATTGTTCGCGGTGGCAACCGAAGGGTTCTTCCTGAGACCGGTCGAACTCCGGTCTCGATTCGAAGACCTCTATCGTGCCCTGGCCGATTTCTACCGACAGGACCCGGCTTCCTCCGGGCAGTCACGGCCAGTCCCCTGACGCTCCACGGTATGGTTTCCTCATGGCGCGACTCGATCCCAAGGAACGGGCCAAGCTGCCCGACCGGGCCTTCGCCTACATCGATTCGGGGGGCCGGCGCCGGCTTCCCATCCACGACGAGGCCCACGTTCGCAACGCGCTCGCCCGCTTCAGCCAGGTCTCGTTCGAAGACGATGCTGCCCGCGAGCTCGCCCGGCAGAAGCTTCTCCGAGCCGCCAAGAAGTTCCGAATCGTCCCGGTGGGGTTCATCGCCGGTCAACTCAGGGTCGAACGCGAACTGGGTCTCGAGCGGGGGACGACGGCCCCGCTCCCGGGTGGTTTCGTCACGATGATGATGACCGACATAGAGGACTCGACCGCCCTCGTCCATCGGCTCGGGCCCGAGTACGCCTCGCTGATCGCCGGGGTTCGTGACCTGTTGCGAAAGGCGGTTGCGAACGCCGGGGGTCAGGTGGTGGAAGCGAGAGCCGACGACTTCTTCGCGGTATTCGACTGCCCCCAACCGGCGCTCGAGACGGCGATCGCCATTCAGCACGGCCTTGTCGCTCGAACTTGGACGGGCGACGAGGTGGTCAAGGTGCGGATCGGCATCCATGCCGGCTACCCCACCCGCACGGCCAACAACTACATCGGTCTGGCGGTCCACACCGCCGCCAGGGTGTGTGAGGCGGCTCACGGCGGACAGGTGCTGGTCTCGGGTGACACCAGAGAAGCCGCCCAGGAATCCCGACCAGACGATGTCCGCTTCGTGGCGCTCGGCCTTCACCGACTCCGCGGCTTGCCCGAACCGGTCCCCCTCTACCAGCTCGCCGGCAAGGGATTGCCGACCCGTTTCCCTCCCCCACGGGCGACCACCCCGATTGCGGTCGGATAGGGTGCCAGGTATGGAACGGCGCGGCACCGATCCCGACCAATACCTGCAATCGCTGCCCGAGGATGTCCTCGACGAAATGGTCGGCCTCGACGCCTTGATCACCGCCGCCATGCCCGGACGCCGGCGGGTGGTGTGGGAAGGGACCTTCTGGGGCGGCACCCAGCAGACGATCATCGGGTACGGCGACCTGGTTCAGGAGCGACCCGGGGGCGCAACGGTCGAGTGGTTCGTGGTGGGGCTGGCCCGCCAGAAGAACTACTTCAGCCTCTATGTCAATGCGACCGCCGGCGGCCGGTACCTGGTGGCGGACTACGCCGGGAAGCTGGGGAAGGCCAAGGTGGGCTCGGCGAACGTCACCTTCAAACGACTGGCCGACATCGACCTTGCGGCGATGCGCAAACTGGTGTCCCGAGCCCACGAGCTCTCTCCGCCCGATCGCTGAGCGACCGCCGAGCCGGCGGGGTCACACTCCGACCCGCCGCCGCTTGCGAAACGCAGCCACGTTCTCCCGGGTGGAGCAGGTCGTCGAGCAGTGACGGCGGGACCGATTGCGTGAGGTGTCGATGAACACGTCCCGACAGGTCTCGGCGGCACACACCCCAAAGCGGTCGACGCCCTGATCGACGAGGACCGTAGCCAGTCCCATCGCCGAGGTGACCGCCAGCCACTTGACGAACTTGGTGCCGGCCGGCTCGAAGTGGAGGTGGGGGCTTCCCCCGTGGGTGGAGACCCGGGGGGTGGCGGCATTCTCGGCCAGCAGCCGGTTGATCTCCTCGGCCGCCGCCTCCGGCGACTCCGCCTCGAACACGCTGCGGAGCCGGGCGCGCAGCTTGTGGATGGCGGGGAGCGCCGCTTCGACCGGGGGCTCAGAATCCTGATCCCAGAGTTGGCGGTACCCGGCGAAGAATGCCTCGAAGCCGGCAAAGTCGGCTATCGCGTCGACCCCGCCGATCGCCTTATGGTCTGTGTTGACAAGGGCAGCAGCCAGCTCGACCGGCTGACAGCTGTAATGGGAGAAATCCATTTGACACCTTACCGATTTCCGCTAAATTGATAGCAGTAATGAATGTACTCCGGTTGACTGCTTACCAGCAAGAACCGGCTCAAGAGGAAAGGTGCGACTTGTGAGACACCCACTCATGGCGTACTACTTGGCGACTGCCACGGCCCAAGAACGGGTCGATCAGGCAGGCGGCCGCCGGCACGAACCTGTCAAGACACCACGACGCCGCCGCTCGGCCGAACCAAAGCCGGCCGGATTCAAGGTCTGGTGTGACATCTTTGGACACGAGGTCCTCATCCCCGGCTACGACGTCCGCTCCGTCGAGCGTCGCGCCGATGGCACCCGGATCGAGTATCGCTGTGCCTGCGGAGCAGACGGCGTGAGAAGGGTCGGCGCAGGCGCCAGCCCCGCCTGGCATCAGGCCCCCGAAACGACTCCACGCCAGCTCGTCGGCATCCACTGACCGTTCAATCGCGGACCGACTCATCCCGGTCCGCGATTGGCATCCCGCCCGACGACGAACCATATGGCGTGGACGGGTACGTCGCCCTTGTTGAACAGGCGGTGGGGAACCGTCGAGTCGAATGCGATCGAGTCCCCCG
>DAIOGO010000085.1:5099-11384 GCA_036745195.1 Actinomycetota bacterium
CCCTTGTTGAACAGGCGGTGGGGAACCGTCGAGTCGAATGCGATCGAGTCCCCCGGATTCAGCTCGTAGTCCTGGAAGCCGATCTTCACGCACAGAGTCCCCGAGATGATGTAGCCGTACTCGCGACCCTGGTGGCGCATGAGAGACTCGTCCGGGGTCGATGACCCACCCACCTCGTAGGTGGCGTGGAGGAAATCGACGAACTCCTCGTGCGAGGCCGTCAGTTCCTCCCAGCGAACCCCCGAATCGAGCTCGATCGACTGCCGGTCGGCCGGATGGACGAGCGGACCGAACCTGCGTTCGCCGTTCTGAGCCCGGGAGCCATCCGTTGCACTTCCCCGGATGAGATGATCGAGGGAGAGGTCGAGTTCGGTGACGATCGCATAGAGGGTGCCGACCGATGGTTTCGACAGGCCACTTTCGATCTGGGAGATCATGCTGGCCGACAGACCCAGTCGCCTCGCCAGCTCGCGCTGAGAGATGCCGGCCTTGACCCGCTCCTCACGAAGGCGATCCCCGATCCCGTCGAGGTGGCCGTTCAAGTCCTCTTTCTGATCTCCACTCACATCAACATCCAGCCGCCGTCGACATAGAGATTGACCCCGTTGACTGCGGGATTCTCGAGCAGGAACACGGTGGCGTCGACCACTTGGGCCATGGTTGCCAGCCGGCCAGTCGGAGTCCGCGCCACGACTGCGTCGAGCGGCTTGTCCTTCCAGTAGGGGCTATCGCCGACGATACCGGGGTGGAGGGCATTGAAACGGATCGGTGCCAGTTCGATGGCGAGCGTCCTTATCAGGCTGCTGATTCCGCCGTTGACGGTGGTGACAGTTGTCGACCCGGGATAGGGACGATCCTTGGCGCGACCCCCGAACAACACCACCGAACTGCGATCGTCAAATCGATCGATGAGCGTATGCACGGTGGCGGTGTACCCGACGAGTTTCATCGTCGTCAACATCACCGCGTCGGCGATGGAGTAGGTCCGCACCGGGTTGTTGTCTCGAGCGATGGCCGAAAGCACCAGGCGCGAGACCGCGCCCACCGGGCTGAGCGCCTCGGCGATCGTCTCGGGGCGAGAGAGATCGAATGCCAGACCCTTCGCTCCTATCCCGGCGGCGGCTGCCTCTGCCTTGGCGCGATCGCGTCCGGTCAGGAAGACCTCGTGGCCGAGACCGACATAACGACGAGCAATCTCGAGGCCCAGCCCTTCGGTTCCACCCACCACCACCACCGAGCCGCTGACCATGTTGCACTCCTCCGACCAATCGCCCCTGGACGATCCAGGAATTCGATCACCCAGGATATACCTGTGCCGGCATGCCGTGCAGCGCCACTGAGCACATTCGTGCCGGGCAGGGGTGCACCGAGGGGACCTTCGCCCCGGCTGGTACCGCCATCCGGCAAGAATTCCGCCGGTTGTCCCGACTCGCCCACTTGCGACTGTGTAGTGTCACTTACCGATGGGTGAGCACGGTCAGACAGTGGCGGTGATAGGGCTCGGTCGCATGGGCTCGGCCATGGCACGTCGCTTCCATGCCGCCGGTTACGGTCTCGAGGTCTGGAATCGTGACATCTCGAAGTCGACTGCCCTCGAAACGGAGGCCGGAGCGATCGTGGCTCCCACCCCCGCCGCCGCCGCGGCCGCTTCGACGATCGTGGTCACCAGTCTGGCCGACGACGCAGCGTTGCGCTCCGTATACCTCGGGACGAATGGCATCGCCGAAGGTGCCCGACCGGGGGCGATTGTCATCGACACCAGCACGGTCGATCCGTCCGCCGCGGTGGAGGTGGGGCGGGCGATCACCGCCTCGGGTGGAGCGTTCCTCGACTGCCCGGTTTCCGGGAGCGTGTCGACAGTCGAGTCCGGCTCTCTATTGATCATGGCGGGGGGTGATCCCGGTGTCCTCACATCTGTTGAACCGCTGCTCGCCACCATCGCCAGGCGGGTTATCCACCTCGGTCCGAGCGGAAGTGGAGCGGCCTGCAAGCTGGCCGTGAACGGGTTTGTCCACGGGCTCAATGTGGCGCTGGCCGAGGCGCTCGTATTGGCGGAGAGGGCAGGGTTGGATCGGGCGACGGCCTACGAGGTGTTCGCCGGAGGCGCCGGGGGTGCCCCGTTCGTGCAGTACAAGCGGGAGGCATACCTGCACCCGGAACGCGCCGCCGTGGGGTTCACCCTGGATCTGGTGTCCAAGGACCTCGACCTGATCCTCGGACTGGCGGCCCGGGTCGGAGCCAGGATGCGACAGGCCGAAACCGGCCAAGCGATCGTTCGCGAGGCGGTCGCCGCCGGATTGGGCTCGGCCGACCTCAGCGCCATCGCCACGTTCTTGAGAGGAGACACCTGATGTTGGGGCACATCGTCCGCCGGAGGGACACGATCACGTATGCGACTCCCGAGGTGTTTGCGGGTCGATCCCACGGGTACGGCACCGACGCCATCGTCGACGAGGCGGCCGGCGGGGTGCAGATGGGCTTTCGGATGGCCCGACTCGACCCCGGTGGCACGGTGAACACCCACTTGCATTCGTTCGAAGAGTCCATCTACGTGGTAGACGGACGGGTGGATCTCGACACCCCGGAAGGAAGCACCAGCCTCGGGCCTGGCGATTACGCCCTCCTTCCGGTGGGGATGCCCCATGCCCTCCGCAACCCAGCATCCGAACCCGTCTGGTGGGCTGAGATGCAGGCACCCATGCCTCGGGAGCGGTTCGACTCCGACACATACTTCCCGGCACCTCTGACACCCGGAACCGCCGGGACAGTCGACGTGCGGGATCCCCGCAACCGATGGTTCGGGCACATCGATTCGGAATCGATGGATCCCGCCAATCAGACCCAGGATCGCCTGGCGATGAGCGCCAGCATGCGTACCGCCCTCCTGGTCTACAGCGGCATCAGCGTCCGGATGATGATCGACTCCGACCTGGGAGCGGACCTGTCGACGATGTTCATGGTCCAGTACCAGCCGGGTGGCTTCGCAGGCGCCCACGATCACCCACTCGAAGAGGCCTACCTGATCCTCGAGGGCGAAGTCATCGGGGTCTTCGACGGGGCCGAGTATCACCTGGAGCCGGGGGACGTGGCGTGGGCCGGAGTCGGCTGCGTTCACGAGTTCCGGCAGATCGGCCCCGGTCCCGTTCGTTGGCTGGAGACACAGGCCCCCCAACCCCCGCCACGGCATTCCTACCGCTTCAGACGCGACTGGACCTATCTGGAGAATGCCTTGGCCGCCGAAACCAACGACAGGAGGACTGACCGATGAAGGAATTCCCCGTTGCCACCAGTTCCGCCCCAGGAGTGATGGGAGTCGATTGGGAGGTGCGGGTCGACTTCGAACGGTTGCGCCGGCATCGAATCGCTCGCGTCCACGAGATGCTCGAGCAGTTCGACCTTGGCGCCATCCTCCTCTTCGAGACCTCGAATATCCGCTACGCCACTTCGACTCAGATCGGGTACTGGGCGTTCAACAAAGGCGAACGATATGCGCTCGTGACGCGCAACGGACGCCCCCGTATCTGGGACTTCGGGTCCGCCGCCAAGGCGCACCGGCTTCAGTTGCCGCACATGTACGACCGCGAGAACTCGGTCGGAGGCAACACCGGCCTCCAGGGGGCGATCGGGCCCGAGACCGGCCTCCACACTCGAGCCGCGCAGGAGATCAAGTCCGTCCTGGCGGAGGAGGGCATCGCCGGCGAACGGTTGGGAGTCGATCTGGCGGAGACCGGCGTCTTCCTCGCCCTCCAGGCCGAGGGACTCGACGTTGTCGACGGTCAGCAGGCGATGATGCGCGCCCGAGAGATCAAGAGCGCCGACGAGATCATGCTCCTGACCCAGGCATGCTCGATGGTGGACGGCGTGTATCAGGACATCTTCGAGATGCTCAAGCCCGGAATTCGCGAGTCGGACGTGGTTGGCATGGCACACAACCGGCTGTTCCAGATGGGCTCCGAGTTCGTCGAAGCCATCAACTCGATCGCCGGCGAGCGATGCTCTCCGCACCCACACGTGTTCAGCGACCGCCTGATCCGGCCAGGCGACCAGGCCTACTTCGACATCATCCACGTGTTCAACGGCTACCGGACCTGCTACTACCGGACCTTCGTCGTGGGGCGCGCCACCCAGGCTCAACGCGACGCATTCAAGAAGTCACGCGAGTGGATGGACGCGGCCATCGACCTCGTCAAGCCCGGAGCCTCGACCGACCAGATCGCCCGAGTGTGGCCGCGGGCGGAAGACTTCGGATTCGAGAACGAAATGGACGCATTCGGGCTCCAGTTCGGGCACGGAGTTGGCGTCGGTCTGCATGAACGTCCGATCATCTCGCGTCTCAACTCGCTGGATTCGCCCGTCGAGATCCAGGAGGGCATGGTCTTCGCCCTCGAGACCTACGCCCCCGCCGGGGACGGGCGCTCGGCCGCCCGGATCGAAGAGGAGGTGGTGGTCACGGCGGACGGCTGCAAGGTGATCACGCTGTTCCCTTGTGAAGAACTGATGGTGGCCAATGCCTACTGAGGACATGCTCGACTACTCCCTCAGGCCACCCCGCCTCCCGGCTCCGGTGGACGATTCGCTGGGCGCGGCGCCGATCGATCTGGAAGTCCGGCTCGGCATGTATCGCAAACTCCACGAACTCCGGCAGTTCGGCAAACGTGCCCACGACCTGTTTCTCCAGAACCTCGTCAAAGGCACGACGCATCTCTCGCTGGGGATGGAGGCGATCGCCACCGGCTTCGGAGCCGCCATGCGGCCCGACGACTACACCTTTGCCACCTACCGGGGTCACGCCCATTCTCTGGCCCGGGGGATGGAACTCGGCCCCGCCCTGGCCGAGTTGCTCGGACGGGAGAATGGGATTCTGGGTGGGAAGGGTGGCTCGATGCACTTGACGGATGTGGGGAAGGGGATGATGGGGTCGTACGCCATCATCGGCGCCCACCTGTGTGTAGCCAACGGCGCAGCCTGGTCGGCCCAGATGCGGGGAACCGGGCAGGTGGCGGTCGCCTTCTTCGGAGATGGGACGACCAACATCGGCGCCTTCCACGAGGCCCTCAACTTCGCCAAAGTGTGGGAACTGCCGGTGGTGTTCGTGTGCGAGAACAACCTCTACATGGAGTACACACCGATCGACCTGATCACCGCTGTTCCCAATCCTGCGGCCGACCGGGCGTCGGCCTACGGCTTGGAGCCGGTTCTGATCGACGGCAACGATCCGGACGCCGTCTACCTGGCCGCCCGACGAGCCCTCGACCGGGCCCGTTCCGGCGGCGGGCCTTCTTTGATCGAAGCCGTCACCTACCGGAGCGGCGGGCACAGTCGGGCCGACCCCGGAAAATACCGACCCGCCGAAGAAGTGGAGGCCTGGGCCGGTCGCGACCCGATCCCGATGTATCACGGCCGGCTGCTGTCGCTCGGCACCCCCGAGGCGAGGTTGACCGAGATCGCCCGCGGCGTGGCCGGCGCCATCGACGCCGCCACCGAATTCGCCAAGGCCGGGCGCGAACCAAATGAGCGGGTCCTCATGACCGACGTGTGGGCGGATGGGGGTGCGGCTTGGCGGAGCTGAGCTACCGAGAAGCGGTCGCCCGGGGCATCGCCCAGGAGATGCGACGCGACCCCAGCCTGGTGATGCTGGGTGAGGACGTGGCGGCGGCCGGTGGGGTGTTCAAGACCACTGTCGGCCTGGTCGAGGAGTTCGGCCCGAACCGGGTGAGAGATACCCCGATCTCCGAGCAGGCCATCCTGGGAGCGGCGATGGGAGCGGCGATGACCGGTATCCCGGTGATCGCAGAGATCATGTTCTCCGACTTCCTGGCCGTCTGTTGGGACATGGTCGCCAACGAGATCGCCAAGAGCCGCTACATGACCAACGGCCAGGTCAGCTTCCCCCTGGTGATCAGAACGGCCAACGGGGGCGGAGTCCGCTTCGGCGCCCAACACTCCCAGAGCGTGGAGAACTGGGCGATGATGATCCCCGGCCTAAAAGTGGTGGCGCCTTCCACCCCGAGCGACGTGGTGGGTCTGCTGGCTGCCTCCATCAGGGATCCGGACCCGGTGATCTTCTTCGAGCACAAGGCCCTCCTGGCGGCGAAAGAGGACGTACCGGACGGCGAGATCGTCGAGCCGCTGGGGGTGGCCAGAGTCGTGAGGGAAGGTTCGGATGTCACGATCGCCGCCTTGGCGTTGATGGTCCCCCGTGCGCTGGAGGCGGCCGAGCGGTTGGCCGACGTCGGGATCTCGGCCGAGGTTGTCGATGTCCGATCGCTGGTTCCCCTCGACACC
>DAIOGO010000086.1:0-8775 GCA_036745195.1 Actinomycetota bacterium
ACCCGATACAGCGAGCGTGGGTACGCCTGGCGCTCGAGGTCCTCGAGAAGACTCCCGATCACCCGTTCTTCGTTGTGGGCAGGCACCACCACTCGAAAGCGTCTCTCCCGGCGCCCGGTCGCCACTGCCGGAGGCTGCCTCCACCCGGGCACTGCCGTTGCCAGGTTGTAGGCGGCGAGGGCCACCACCATGATCTGGGCGGCCGTGAGGAGCACATCTATCATCGCCTGCGCAGAGTAGGAGCCCGGAGAAAGGTTCGACATGTCCAACCCCTACGGGTTCCCCAAACGCTCGATCGCGGTGGTGCTGGGGACCCGTCCCGAGATCATCAAGCTCGCTCACATCATTCGCATGCTCGGCGATGCGGCCTGGCTCATCCACACCGGTCAGCACTACGACCCCAAGCTGTCCGGATCCTTCTTCGACGAGCTCTCACTTCCGGAGCCCGACGAGTTCCTCGAGGTGGGCGGAACTTCGCGAGGCAATCAGATCGGCGAGGCCATTCGCCGGATCGATGCCCTTTTCGAGAACCGGCTTCCACTGGCCATGATCGCCCAGGGAGACACCAACGCCGTCCTCGCCGGGGCAATCGCCTCGAACGCCCGGGGGGTGCCGATCTGTCACATCGAGGCGGGTTTGCGCAGCTTCGACAGAGCCATGCCCGAGGAGCACAACCGGGTCTTGACAGACCACCTGGCCGACCTGTGCTGCGCGCCGACCGATACCAACGTCACGAACCTTCTCGGTGAGGGCATTGCCGCCGAACGAGTGGTGAAGACGGGGAACACCATCGTCGAGGTGGTCATGGAACTCCTTCCCGACCAAGCCGCCCGCCAGCAGCTGTGCTCCGAGTACGACGTCGAGCCGGGGGCATTCGTGCTGTCGACGCTCCACCGACCCGAGAACGTCGATGACGATGCCAACTACCGGCGAATTCTGACCGAGCTCGCCCAGCTGCCGGTGCCGGTGCTGCTGCCGCTTCATCCCCGGTCGGTGAAGCGGGCGCAGGAGCATGGCCTCGGTGACCTGCTCGCACGCCTTCAGGTGGTGGAGCCGATCGGCTACCGCGCCTTTCTCGGTCTGCAGGCGGAGGCCGCCCTGCTGGTCTCGGACTCGGGCGGGGTACAGGAGGAGTGCTCGATTCTCAAGCGTCCCTTGATCGTCGTCCGCAATTCGACCGAACGCCCCGAGGTTATCGGCACCTTCGCCGAACGCCTGCGACCAGGCGATGAGATCGGGGCTGCCTGCATCAACATCCTCCGCGACGTGGCCGGAGTACACGCCCGGCTGGCGGATATCCCTTCGCCCTACGGGGACGGGAGCGCCTCCCGGAGGTCATTGGAGGCGTTGGCCGAACGCCTGACCGGGTCTCGAGGAACGCGGTGGGGCATGCCCATGCTCAGTTGAGCCGGAAGACGTTGGCGCCGAGCCCGGCGGCATAGTCGACCGTCAACTCGGCACCTCCCCCGACGGCCGGAACCGACTTGGCCGAAATCGCGCTTTCGAAGGTGCCCATGACCACCAGGGTCGAACCGGTGTTGAACGTGTCGTCCCCGTCGTAGCTCAGCCGGTAGAACCAGGAGCCATTCGTCACGTCGATCGTCTTGGCGACGGTATCGACCGCAATCAGGTCGAGAGCAATGCCGGCGCCGAGGGTCGGGCCCTGTTCCACCCAGTAGTGGAGGAGGGCCGTGATTGCCGACAGATCCCCGAGGCCCGCTTCGATGGTCCCGTTGGCGTTCATATCGACCGAGGCGTTGATCGAGTCGACTCCATTGCCGAAGGCCGCCCCGGTGTAGTTGAACTGCGCCTGTCCAGACCCGTTGGTGAGGGCGAGGACGGGCGCCACGCTCGAGTGTCCGGTGACCGTGAATTCGACTTCGGCCCCCTGGATCGGGACACCGAACTTGTCCTTGACGGTGATCGTGGCGGTTGCCGAGGCCCCACCGAGACCGCTGGGCGTGGTTTGGGTCAGTGTCGCCTGGGTGAGGAACGGGAGGGTGTCATCCCACTGGATCGAACCGGTGGCGTCGAACTCGCCGGCGCCGTCGTCGACGCCATCCCCGTCCTTGTCCCAGAACACCGTCACGGAGTCGATGGTCAAGGCGTCGTCTCCCGAAGTCGGATCGGGCGGACCGAGGTAGGAAGTCACCGCCTTGCCTTCGGCGTCCGTAGGGACGACTGCCTGGTAGATCGGGGTCGATCCCCGCTTTGCGACGAGGACGAGCTTCTGGTCTTTGATCGGAAGGCCTGCCCCGGCCGAGCTCACCAGGGTTGCGGAGAGGGTGGCCACCGACCCGTAGCGGGCGGGAGACACGACCGTCAGGGCGACCCCGCTCACCGGAGGGACCCACGTCACTTGGACCGACCCGGGGGCGGCGGTGGGACCGAACACGGTGCCGACGGCCGCGGTCCAGGCGTATACCGAGTCGATCTCGGGCGCCGCCCCGTGGGTGAAGGCGACGGTCACCTTGCCGTTGACATCGGTGCTCGGATCGGCGGAGTCGATGGTGCAATCGGTGCCCGTTCCACCGTCTACCCCGGCCAGTTTGGCGTCGGTGTCGACGACACACTTGCCGGCGGCGTCCTTGCTCCCGACGAACACGTCCACCTTGGCTCCGGTGAGAGGTTTGCCGTCAACGCCCTTGACGAGAATCGTCAGCGTCACGGTTTCGCCTACCTGAGCGGTGCCGGTCGAGGCGGTGACGGTGACTCCGCCTGGGACAACTCCCAGCACCCCGAATTGGCGGGCGAGGAACAGGGCCATCTGCCACCGGAAGACCGGCTCGCCCGGAGTGAAGGTGCCGGCTGACGTTCCCTTGGCGACTCCCAACTCGGCGAGCTGGTTGATGGCGAGTTGGGCGGCCGGGGCCAGTCCACCGAGATCGGTGAAACCTTGATCGGAACCAGACGGCACCTCGACACCGGCCTTGGTGGCCAGCCGTGTCAGGAACAGCGCCATCTGCCACCTGGAGACCTGCTCGGCGGGTGCGAACGTTGTCGGGGTGGTGCCTGTCGTGATCCCGAGCTGGGCGAGTTGGTTGATGGCCTTCTGGGTGTCGGCGGGTTGCGAGCCGATATCGGTGAAACCCTGGGTGGTGCCGGTGGGGAGTTCGACGCCGGCCAGAGCCGCGGTGCGGATCAGAAAGAGCGCCATCTGCCAGCGAGTCACCGGAGAGCCGGGATCGAAGGTGGTCTGGGTGCTCCCCTTGGCGACGCCGTAGGCGGCGACACAAGCGATGGCAGCCGTCGCCTCGGTGGAGAGACCCCTCAAATCCGTGAAGGCGGAGGTCGCCAGGTTCTGTGGACAGGCATCGCCGGCCGAGGCCGGAGCGGCAGCCAGTGTCGACAAAGCGAGGGTGATGGGCAGGAGTATCAGAAGTCGATGCACCAGCATCCGGTCGGCAAAAGCCGTCGCAGGTTTCGGGCTCACAGCAGAAAGGGTCCCCGGTCGATTCCGGTCCCCTCCCCCAGGAACACTCCCAAAAGGCGAGAGCCCCGGGCCGAAGCCCGGGGCTCTCTGCTCATCCCGAAGGATGTTTCGTCAGTCGATCACCTTGTCGGCACTTCCGGCAAGATTCAGCTGGTTGCCAGCCAAGTCATCCCAGTCCGCGCTGACGTTGGTGATAGTCAGTGGATACTGCGCGTTCGGCACGGTGCCGGCCGCAGCCGACGTGATAGTGGCGTTGCTTGCGACAACGGTCAGTACCCGACCGATGGCGTACTCAGTCCCATTGACTGTCTCGAGGGCTGCGTTGAGCGAGCACCCGGTATTGCACGCGATGTCGAGAATTGTCCCGTCGGCGTCTGCCACACGGAACGTCGAGCCTGCGCCGGCGATTCCGGCAGCCATCACTTCGCTGAACACCAGCTTGTGCACATCGCCTGCTCCGGCCACGCCGACCAGCCCACCATCGGTGGCCAGGGTGGCGTAAATGATGGTCGGAGCCGACGCGTCGGCTGCCGTGACCGAGGCGAACAGCTCGTTGCTGTTGGAGCTCGCGTCGCCGTCATTGACCTCCTGGATCCGATAGCAGTACTGCTCCGGCACACCAACCGTGGAGTCCACATAGGTGTGAGGGGCAGTCAGATCGGTGCTCGTTGCGATCTGCGCATAGGACTCGCTCAGCGAGCAGTCCGTGTTGTTGAGCGACAGCGCCCGGAAGATGCTGAAGCTATCGATATCGGCCAAGGCGCTACCAGGGGTCCAGGTCAAGGTCACCTTGGCCGTACCCACGACCGCCGTATTGAGCACCGGAGTAACCGGGTTGCTGTCGGTCAGGTTCCAAGTAGTCACCGCGGCGGGACTGTCGGCATAGGTGCCTGAGACCGTGTCGCCCGAGCTCAGCTGGGTCTCGAAGTTGGCGGCAGTCGTCGGGACTCCACCAACCGAGAAGCTGTCGTTGCTGTCGTAGAACCAAGAGGCGCCACCAGCGACGATCACGTCAGCCGTCTTGTCAACGGACGTGATCACAGCGGGGCCAAACGCCCCTGCAGCACCTTCGGTCGGGGAGAACGTCGTCGTTCCACCCACGCCAAAAGCCTCGGTCGGGTTGTCGGTGCTGTTCAGGTTGAGACCGGCTGCACCGGCATCGACGAACACCACCGGAGTGACCGAGCCAGCACCGGCGCCATCGACCGTGAATGCAATCGTACCGGCCACTGCGGAAGCGGTGGTCGAACCAACTGGCGCCCCAAGTAGGGACCCATTCACACGGGTAATCGAAGCGACCAGCGCGTGTGGCGCGCCCAGACCGTCGGCGATCCCGTCGTCCGGGGTCGTGTCCAGGAACTTCACGCTCGAGCCCGAGACCGTGATGTTGGCGGCAGGGAACAGGGCGATGGTGTAGGTGCCGGTGCCGAGACCACTGACCGTGTAGGCACGATCGTCGGTCGTGTCGTCAGGGCTGGCGACTGTCAGCGATGCCGACGCCGACGGCTGCACATTGAGCACACCGATGCCAGCTGGCGTCACACCTAGTGCGTTCAGCGAACGCGCCAGGAAGAGCGCCATCTGCCAGCGGGTAACGGACCCGAACGGATCGTACGTCGTGGCCGTAGTGCCCGTGCTGATTCCCAGTTGCTTGAGCTGGTTGATCGCCGTCACCCCCGACGCCGAGACTCCCGCAAGGTCGGTGAAACCCTGGTCGGCTCCGCTCGGAAGCGCCAGGCCTGCGGCGGTCAACGTGCGGGTGATGAACAGCGCCATCTCGTAGCGCAGGACGTCACCCTGGGGCCCAAAGGTTGTAGCGGTCAGGCCCGTCGTGACTCCCAGCTGCTTGAGCTGGTTGATCGCCGTGACAGCGGCAGTCGAGAGGCCACCCAGGTCGGTGAAACCCTGGTCGGATCCGCTCGGCAGGCCGAGGCCGTCGGCGGCAATGGTCCGCGTCAGGAACAGCGCCATCTGGTACCGCACGGTGTCGTCATAAGGCGAGAACGTGGTTGCCGACGTGCCTTGGGTCACGCCGTAGTACTTGATGCAGTTGACCGCTTCCACTGCCTCCGTGGACAAACCGCCGAGGTCGGCGAAACCGGCACTCGGGATTGTCGAGGGACACGCAGCAGTCGCCGCACCTACCGGAGCCGCTCCGACCACCAGCATGCTGGCGATCACGGCTAATACGGCGGTGCGGGCAACAAGCGATCGCCGCTTGGTTGCCAATTGGGGCATGAAAGCCCTCCCTTTCTTGTCGCTTACGGGCCAAAACCAGGTCCCGTGGATTCCGTCACACGCCGATCGGGTCTCCCCTCACGGTGCACTTGGCGGATCCTACCCGGCCACCCACACCCGAACCAAGTCATTCGACCACCCGGCGGCGGCCCATGTTTGGTGCGAAGGTTGATGGTCGGAATGTCCCCGTCTCTTGACCATGTTCTGTCGGGAAGCCTACTCGCTTCCCACCGGGTAAGACGGAGTCCACACGCTCCCGTTACACCAAACAGGCGCCGATGACGAAGAGGCGAGGCGCCCTTCACTCCCCGACTGATGCCCGGTAGGCGGCGATGACCTCGATCGGGTCACCCTCCATCCGGATCTTGCCCTTGTCCATCCACATCACCCTGTCGGCCATCTGCTCCACCTTGTCGAGCGCGTGCGACACCAGCAGCACCGCCGTTCCGCCCGTCATCAGATCCTGGAGCCGATCGAAGGACTTGCGCTGAAAGGCCTCGTCGCCCACGGCCAGCACCTCGTCGACCACAATCACGTCGGGATCGACGTCGGATACCACCGCGAACCCGAGCCGGGCGAGCATTCCGGACGAGTAACTGCGGATGGGGACGTCCATGAACTCCGAGAGGCCCGCCCACTCGCAGATCGGAACCACCCGCTGGCGCATCTCCGCCGGGTCACGGCCGAGCAGTGTCCCCAGCAGGACGATGTTCTCGATCGCGTTGAGTTCGGCGTTGAAACCGGCACCCAGCGCGATCATGGGTGCAACCACCCCCCGCACCACAACCCGACCGGCGGTTGGAGGGAGCACCCGGG
The DNA here is from genome assembly GCA_036745195.1 of Actinomycetota bacterium. Classification (GTDB taxonomy): domain Bacteria; phylum Actinomycetota; class Acidimicrobiia; order Spongiisociales; family ZC4RG35; genus JBFHRE01. The sequence continues at coordinate 6,488 of DAIOGO010000086.1, forward strand.
CGATCACCTTCATCATCGTCGTCTTGCCGGCCCCGTTCGGGCCGATGAGGGCGAGGGTCTCGCCCCGACTGACCGTGAACGACACGTCGTCCACCGCCTGGAAGGACTCGGTCGTCACCTGCCGTTTGAGCAACTGGAACGTGAACTCCTTGAAAGTGCCGGCCCGGTCGTGCGACATCCGATACGAGACGGACACGTTGCTCGCTTCGATCAGGACTTCGCTCACAGCTGGCTCACCAGAGTCTTCCAGGACCGCCCGAACAGCCACACGCCCACCCCTAGGAACAGCAGCGATGTGCCCACCGTGACCAGCCACATCCACAACGGTGGAATGACACCCCGGTATCCAAGGTCGCGGAACATCTCCAGGTAGGAGAACAGAGGATTGAGACGCATGGCCCACTGGAACCGCTCCGGAACGATGTCGAGCGTCCAGAACACCGGCGTCAGGTAGTAGACGAGCTGGACGAGCACCCGGGAGAGGTCGAGGATGTCGTAGAAGTAGACGGCGAGGGCGGCGAGGGTGAGTCCCAACCCGACCACCAACGCCAGCATCAGCAGGATCGGGATGGGCGACAGGAGCATCGTCACCGGGACCCCCACTCCAGCCCACAGTTGGATGACGACCAGGGCGGCGAAGCTGATCAGAAAATTGACTGCCGCCGAGATGGCGGTGGCGAACGCGAAGACCTCAGGCGGGACATAGACCTTGGTGAGGATCCCGCCGGCGCCGGCGATGGCGGCGGCGGTGGCCAGGAAACCCTGGGCGAAGAAGGTCATGATGATCACCCCCGAAAGCAGGTAGACCACATAGGGCTCCGCGGTCTGACCGAAGCGCGAGCCGATGACAACCCCAAAGACCAGCCACATGACACCGGTGGTGAGCAGCGGGTTCAGCAGGGTCCACCACACCCCCAGCACCGATCGCTTGTAGCGGGTGGTCAGATCACGGGCAACGAGCAGGCGGATCAACCCCCGATACGCCCAGAGGTTGCGCATCTCTGTCAGGATCGGGGCGCGCAGTTGCGCCGAGTCGTAGACGAATGTGGACGTGGACATGTCGTTGCCAACCGTTCAGTCGGAGAGGACCCGCATGGACGGTGAAGGATAGGCGAGACCGCCGCTCGGGTTACTCTCGCGGTCGTGGGAACACGCATCGTCCTGGCGGGCTACTACGGGTTCGGCAATGCCGGCGACGACGCCATCCTCGAAGCGATCCTCGCCGAACTCCGCCGGGCCGATCCCGGGGTCGAGGTGACGGTGGTCACCTATCCCGAAGGTGATGCCGGTTCCATCCGGCGTCAGGTCGGGTGTGAAGCGATCGACGGTCGAGCGGTGGGTGCGGTCAAGGAGGCCATCGGCTCGGCGGACCTGCTCGTGATCGGCGGTGGTGGTCTGATCCAGGACTACCTGCCCGGAAGCCCGGCCGACCGCTTCACGGCCCGGGCGGCCAACCTGTCGTTCTGGACGACCCTGGCGCTCACGGCACACGCTCTCGCAACGCCGATCACGACCTGGGCGGTCGGGGTGGGTCCCCTCACCACGGACGAGGGTCGCCAGGAAGCCGCCCTCCTCTTCGAGGTGATGGAGGCGGTCTCGGTGCGGGATGACGCGTCGAAGACCCTCGTCGAAGACCTCGGTGGCCAACGGGTCGTGGTCCATGCCGACCCGGCATTCATGCTGGACTCGTTGGGGATCGACCCGATGGATGCCCTCCTCGAGGTCGAAGACCTGCCTCACGGGGGACGGTTGCGAGTGGCGGTGTCGGTTCGGGGATGGGGGCGGAACGAAGCCTGGATCGAGCCGCTGGCGGCCGGACTCGATCAGGTCATCGAGAGATTCGACGCCGACGTCTTCTTCGTGGCGCTGCAGGCAGGGACCGGGCTCGCCAACGACGCACTCGTCGCCACCCGGGTGGCCGCCCGGATGCGGCACACCGATCGGCGGGCGGTAGTGGCCGGCGACCTGACGCCCCAGGAGAAACTGGACTTCATCGCCCACTCCGATCTCCTGGTCGGGATGAGGCTTCACTCGCTGATCTTCGCCTCCAGCCGGACGGTTCCGATCGTGGCGATTCCGTACGACCCCAAAGTCCGGCTGGCCATGGAGAGCCTGGGCCTCGAAGACCTTCTCATCCCGCTGGAGTCCGTCACGCCTGGAGAGCTGGTGGCGACGGTCACCCGAGCGCTCGAGTTGGGGCAGTCGGAAAGCGACCGTTACCGGGAGTCGCGGGCTGCGCTGACAGCCGCGGCCCGATCTACGGTCGGTTTCGTGCTGGCCCAGGCGGA
>DAIOGO010000086.1:8875-11167 GCA_036745195.1 Actinomycetota bacterium
CTCGTCCCCCGGCCCATCTACCTCTCCTACGTCTACAACTTCGAATGGCGCAGCCACCTGGAGAATCCGATCACGGTCTACGAGCACATCGACCACCTGGAGGTCTTCGAGCATGTCTACCAACGTGATGACCTCGAACGCTGGCACCGGACCGCCCTGGCCGAGGCGACGGTGCCTGTCGGTTCGGCGATGGACCTCCTCGCCGAGCTGAAGGTCGAGCGGCCCGATGCCGTCCTCGTCCCCAACGGGGTCGACTACGACCACTTCGCCCGCCCGTCGGTCGAGCCGGCGGACATCGCCCATCTCGGTGGGCGGGGGCCGATCGTCGGTTACTACGGGGCGCTGGCCGAGTGGTTCGACTACGACCTTCTCGACTACGCGGCGCAGGCGCTTCCCGTAGCCGATTTCCTCCTCATCGGTCCCGACTACGACGGCACCGCCGGCAAGGCCGGCGTCATGGCTCGTGACAACGTTCACTGGATCGGTGCCCGGCCCTACGCCGACCTCCCCGGTTACCTGGCCCGATTCGACGTTGCCACCATCCCCTTCGTCGTCAATGACGTGACGAACGCCGTCTCGCCGCTCAAGCTGTTCGAGTACATGGCAGGAGGCAAGCCGGTGGTGACGACGCCGCTTCGGGAGTGTGCTCGCTACCGCGTCGTCCAGATCGGGGATGGGTCGGACGGTTACGTGGAAGCCTTGCGCACCGCGTTCGAACTGGCACGGGATCCGACCCACGTCGCCCGTCTCCGCCGAACGGCCCGGGCCAACACCTGGGAGGCTCGAGCCCGCACCATCATCGAGGCGCTGGAACGGGTCGACGCCCGGCCCCGCTGACCGCGGCGGTCACGGGACCCGCAGAACCTGCAACTCGTCGAGCCGGGCGATCACCGGGCCGAGTGTCACCTTCCAGTCATGAGCGGCTGCTGCCAGCCTGAGCCGGGAATCACCATGATCCTCCATCGCCAGGTCCAGCTGGGCGGCGAACTCAGGGGCATCGGCCCCGGTCCGGACAACCGGCTCCTCGACACAGGCCGGAAGCGGCGTCGAGACACACCCCACTCCGGCTGCCAGATACTCGTACACCTTGAGCGGGGTGACACCCCTGGTCAACTCGTTGACCTGAAACCAGACCGTGCCGACGTCGAAGCTCTGGGCATACGCCGGCATGGAGTCGCTCGGCCTCTCCCCCAGGAACTCGATGTTGGGTCGCAGGGCCACCTGCGAGGCCCGCTCCGCCACCCGATGGTCGGTCGGCCCGACCAGCACGAACCGGAGGTCCGGTCGCATGGCGGCCACCTGCTCCAGCAAGTCGAAATCGAACCAGTAGGAGACCATGCCGTGGTATCCGACCACTCGCCGGCCGTCGTCGACGAGATCGGCGGGACGGGCGACCGGTCGGGAGAACCGCTCGACGTCGACGCCGTTGCCCACGTGGATGAGATCGGGCCTCTCGACCAGATGTTTCTCGCCCAGCACCGCGTTCGAGACGATCACCACGTCGGCCCTCGCCATGACCGCCGGATGATGGGAACGAACCCGCCGCTCCTCCGGCATGCCCACCTCGTCCTCGTCGTAGATGGACAGGTCATCGAGGATGTCGTAGACCACGGCGGCATTCGCGAATGAATCGAACAGGTGACGAAGCGGTGCGAAATGTACATAGAGAATGACGTCGCGGGAGGGGACATGTTCGAGCCCGGGAACCAGAGTCACTCCGTCCACGATTCGCAGCTCGGGTTCCAGCGGATCGACGAAGAACACCGGATGGCCGAGAGCGGCAAACGCCTGGAGGAGATACTGGGGGCGCTGCCGCATCGAATCCCAGCGAACCCAGGTGGGAAGGTAGACGACTGGGCGGAGACTGCTCGAAACCGCGGCTCCGGCTCCCGGTCTTCCGGCGATGACCGCTCTGGCCCGGTCGGCCCCGGGCAGTCGACGAAGCCCTCTCCGCAGCGAAGGTGGGAGGCGGTAGACGAGTCGCTGGAGAACGCTCATGGAGTTGGCCTGGCGCTGGTTGTCGCCAGTCCCCGATCACCGGTCACGGGAGAGCGAGGCAGCCGCCAAACCGGAGTGGGTGGCGGGCTGTTGGGAGGTGCCGGGGGGTCATCCTGTCGCAGGTGTCGCAGGGGGAGGTGACGGAGGGGGCACGGGGCGATGGCGCCCAGCACGCGTCTGAGGTAGGTCGGACCGTGCCCCCCTCCCGGCTCCGCCGGACTCCCCCCAAACTCCCTCACTGGCGTTCGGTCGAGGGGGGAGAGACAAACCACAATCGGCAGACACCGGCTGCCG
>DAIOGO010000087.1:0-10975 GCA_036745195.1 Actinomycetota bacterium
GAAGGCGGCACCGTGAGGAGCGCCGGGGCGAAGTTGAGGATCGAGCGGAACCCGGCTCCGATCAGGAGATCGGCCACCGCCTGGGCGGCCTCGGCCGGCACCGCAATGACACCGATCGCCGTCGCCGGGTCCGGGATCGCATCAGTCAGTTGGTCGATGTCGGAGACCCTGACACCTGCCACGGTGGTCCCGACCCGATCGTGCGCCTGGTCGAACAGGCCACAGATTCGGAAGCCGCGCCGGGCGAAGCCCGGGTATCCGGCCAGGGCCGATCCCAGATGACCGGCACCGATGATCACGACGGGCCTGACTGCCTCGAGGCCGAGCGCCCGACGTATCTCATTGCGGAGGGCGGCCGTCTCGTATCCCACTCCTCTGGTCCCGGTCGTCCCGAGGAAGGAGAGATCCTTGCGGACCTGGGCACCGTTGCCGCCCGCTTTGGCGGCGAGCTCATCCGACGACACCGAACTGGTGGTGGTCACCTCCAGCGAGGTCAGGTATCGGGACAACCGGGCCACGGTGGCCGTGGGGATCTGGTGTTCCACCCGGCAACGATATCGCGTGCCGAAGGACCCCCGGTTACGGGTGTGATGGCGTGGTCCATACAATCGCCTCATGTCACATGACGTATTGGTTGTCGGCGGCGGTCCCGCTGGGGCTTCGGCGGCTTTCTGGCTGGCCAGAGAGGGGCATTCTGTGCTCCTCGTCGAGAAGAAGGAGTTTCCGCGCGACAAGACCTGTGGTGACGGTCTCACGCCCCGGGCGATCCTCCAGTTGCAGGAAATGGGATTCGACTTCTCCGCCCAGGAGTTTCACAAGATCACCGGTCTGCGGAGTTATGCCGGTGATCACCTCATGCTCGAGATGAACTGGCCCGACCACACCCGGTTTCCCAACTGGGGGGGCATCATTCGGCGACGAGATCTCGACAGCCAGGTCGCCGCATTGGCGGGGGGGCAGGGCGTCACCATCCGCCAGAACACCGAGGCCAGGCCGATCGTCGTCGATGGTCGGATGGAGGGTGTCGAACTCGAATCGCATGGCGAGGTAGAGCGGGTCGATCCCCGGGTGGTCGTGATCGCCGACGGTTCGCTCAATCGGTTCGGGCGGGAACTGGGGACGACCCGACGCAAGGACTACCCGATGGGACTCGCTGCCCGCGGTTACTACTCCAGCCCCAGATCTCACGACGGGTTCATGGAGAGCCAGTTGGACATCCGTGATGAGACCGGCGCCTCGATGCCGGGCTATGGGTGGATCTTCCCTCTGGGCGACGGCACGGTCAACGTCGGGGTCGGTCTCCTGTCGACCTTCAAGCGCTGGAAGCACGTGAACACCACCAAGATGATGCGTGACTACGTCAGGGTTGCTCCCGACTACTGGGCGTTGACCGAGGCGGCCAAGCTGTCCGAGCCGACCGGCGGCAAGCTGACCATGTCGTTTGCCAAAGGCCCCCTGGTTGGCCCCAACTGGGTCATGGTCGGTGATGCCGCCGGCGCCATCAACCCCTGGAACGGGGAAGGCATCTCGTACGCCTACGAAACCGGCAGGATCGCCGCTCGCTATGTCTCCCAGGCGGTAGGCGCCGACGACCTCGGTCTGCTGCATCGCTATCCGGACCACCTCGCCGACGAATACGGCCTCTATTACAAGATGGCCCGCGTCTTCGTGAAGGCGATCGGCAACCCGGCAGTCATGCGCACCCTGGCCCACACCGGCTTGCGCAACCGTCCATTGATGGAGTGGACGCTCAAGGTGATGTCCAATCTGCTCGACGACGCCGACCGTCACACGGGGGAACGGGCCTATGACCTGCTGGCGACGGCCGTCAAGGCGGCGCCGATCGATTGACAGCTGCGCTGTCAGCTATCAGCTGTCAGCCATCAGGTATCAGCTAGCAAGGTGACCGGAGACCCGTTCTGTCTCTCCCTCCGCAGGGGGGAGTACCCCGGAGGGGGGGAGGGGGGCACGGTCCGACTGTGATGACTGCAGGGGGATGACCCCCCGGCACCCCCCAAGTGCTGATTGCAGGGGGATGAACCCCCTGGTGGGTCATGCGTCCTGCGTCAAGCAGCTATCAGCTATCGGCTGTCGGGCATCGGCCAGCAGGCGTCATCCGGAAGCCTCCAACGCGCTGTCCGCTGCTAGCCGATCGCCGACAGCCGACAGCCGATGGCTTCAGTGCTTGACCTCCAACCCGCCGAACAGAACGGTGGCCGTGATGTCGAGCACCGGCGCGTTCTCCGGCAATTGCTCCTTGGTGGTGATGTTCTCGAAGCCTCCGAACAGGGGCAGCCCACGGGTGATCACCTTCCACCCGGTGGGGACCCTGATCTCGGTCCCGCCAAAGGCGGTGAACACGTCGAGATGGGCGTTCTCGGCGAGCGAGGCATCACGTAGGTCGATCTCTGCTCCACCGAACACTGCCCCGATGCTGCCTCCCTCGAAGTGGGAGGAATGGCTCGCCATCTCGGTTCCTCCGAAGGCGGCGAAGGCGTTGACTCTGTCGTCGCTCACCGACTTGGGGCTCCGCGTCCTCACCAGCAGGCTGAGGCCGATCACGATCAGGACGATCGGCCAGACCACCTCACTGGAGAGATCGAGCACGTCGGTGGTGGCGAGCAGGAGCAGGACTCCGACCCCGCCGACGGCCGCCGGCGTTATCCAGTGTGAAGTGGGGAGCATCAACAGTGCTGCTGCGATCAGGACGGTCGGCCACCAGGTTGCGACGATGTCTCCACCGTTGTCGACGACGTCGAGTGCCTCGAGCAGGAACACCGTGCCCAGGGCTACAACCGAGGCCCCGAAGAGCAAGCGTGAGCGGTTCATATCCGCCTCCTTTCGGGCCCAACCGTAGGTGGCCGGCCGGGTGGCGTCTAGGGTCGGAAGCCACCTGTCGGACGGCCATCGGACCGCATGTGAGGTGAACGGTTCCGTCCCGGACCGGAGTCTCGCCGCCCCTCGATCGGGCACTGGTTTCACTCGCGGCGTTCGCCTCTCTAATCTCGACCTGCCGATGCTCGCCGATTATCTGCCGATCGCAGTGATGTTCTTGCTGGCCGTCATCTTTGTCGGCGTATCGATGCTCGTATCCCGGTTGTTCGCCCCCAACCGGCCCACCCCGGAGAAACTCGCCCCCTACGAATGCGGGATCCTTCCCGAAACCGAGGCCGCCCAGCGGTTCCCGGTCAAGTTCTATCTGGTCGCGATGTTGTTCGTGATCTTCGACGTCGAGATCATCTTTCTGTTTGCCTGGGCGTCGCAGTTCGGTAGGTTCGGCTGGTACGGGATCGCCGCCGTCGGGATCTTCACCGCCTTCGTCCTCGAGACGCTCGTCTATGTCTGGAAGCGGGGGGCGCTCGACTGGAACGTCAAACACCGGGCCCGCTACCTCCGACCGGAAGCCGAGGCCGCCTGATGGCCGGAGTCGCCTCTCCCCCAGGCTTCCTGATGACCACCATCGACAAGGCCGCCCGCTGGGCCCAGACCCGCTCGATGTGGCCGGCCACCTTTGGCCTCGCCTGCTGTGCGATCGAGATGATGGCAACCGGCGCCGCCCACAACGACCTCTCCCGGTTCGGGATGGAGGTGTTCAGGGCATCGCCGCGGCAGGCGGATCTCATGATCGTCGCCGGCCGGGTCAGCCAGAAGATGGCCCCGGTGCTGAGACAGGTCTACGACCAGATGCCGGATCCAAAATGGGTGATCTCGATGGGCGCCTGCGCCTCTTCGGGGGGCATGTTCAACAACTATGCCCTGGTCCAGGGAGTCGATCAGGTGGTGCCCGTCGACATCTATGTGCCCGGTTGCCCTCCCGGTCCGCAGAGCCTGATCCACGGCATCCTCACGCTCCAGCGCAAGATCATGGCCGGCGAGATCCACGCCCGCACATGACCGACGAAACCGCTGTCGCCGAAGAAGCCGGGGAGGTAGTGGTCCGGGCCTTGCCCGAGGACGACTGGTTGCGAGGATTGGTCGAGCCGTTCGCCGAGGCTTTGTGGGAAACGAGTCATGGCCAGGATGTCGTCCGCCTCCCGGCGGAACGGCTCCTGGAGTTCGCCCGCGCGGCGAAGTCGGCTGGATTCGAGAGCCTGGCCGACGTCACTGCGGTCGATTGGTACCGGCGTCGACGGCCCCGCTTCGAGTTGGTCGTGAACCTGCTGTCGATGGCCCGGCGACACCGGCTGCGTCTGCTGGTGACGCTGGAGGGGGAGGAGCCGGTCGTGGCCTCGTTGTGCTCGGTGTGGCCGGGCGCCAACTTCCCCGAACGTGAGGTGTACGACATGTTCGGCATTCGTTTCGATGGCCACCCCGATCTGTCCCGGATCCTGATGCCCGACGATTGGGAGGGTTTCCCGCTGCGCAAGGACTTCGGGACCGGCTCGGTGCCTGTCCAGTTCAAGGACGCCTACAAGGTGCAATGACATGAGTGACGAAGCGACCCAAGTCGAAGAGCCGATCAGGGTGGAAGAGGTCTGGCTGTCGGGGACCGAGGAGCCGAACGGCTGGGAGACGTCCGCCACAGATGAGGGTGCCCAGACGATGCGCTGGGACGAGCCTGAGTCGCGACTGCGCGAGCAACTCGGCACGGTGGTAGAGAACGACTACCAGCTCGGGGACCGCTCCGACGACGAGCGGATGATCATCAACATGGGTCCCCAGCACCCGTCCACCCACGGGGTGTTACGGCTCCAGATCGAACTGGAAGGGGAGATCGTCCGGCGAACGAAGCCGATCATCGGTTATCTCCACACCGGCATGGAGAAGACCGGCGAACAGCTCACCTTCCTGCAGGGGCCGACCAACGTCACGCGGATGGACTACCTCGCCCCGCTCAACAACGAGCTGTGTTATTCGCTGGCGGTCGAGAGGCTGCTCGACATCGAGGTCCCCGAGCGGGCCGCCACCATCCGGGTGTTGATGACCGAGCTCAATCGCATCACCTCGCACCTGGTTGCCCTGGCCACCAACGGCATGGACATCGGCGCCCTCTCGATGATGATCTACGGGATCCGCGAACGCGAGATGATCCTCGACTTCTTCGAGAAGACCAGCGGACTCCGGATGAACCACAACTACATCCGACCGGGCGGGGTCGCCGCCGACCTGCCTCCCGGGTGGCGGGCCGATGTCCGCCAGATCCTCGACACGCTGCCCCGCCGCCTCGATCAATACGACGACCTCCTCCAGCACAACCCGATCTGGGAGGGCAGAACCAGGGGCGTCGGCGTGATCACAGCCGAGGAGTGCATCGCCTACGGGATCACCGGCCCGACCCTCCGCTCGACGGGGGTCGATTGGGACCTTCGCAAGGCGGCCCCGTACTCGGGGATCGAAACCTATGAGTTCGACGTTCCGCTGGGCACCCAGGGTGATGTCTACGATCGCTACCGGGTCAGGGTCGAAGAGATCAAACAGTCGCTGAGAATCGTCGAACAGGCGATGGAGCGGATGCCCAAGGGCGACTACCGAGTCCCGGATCGCAAGGTGACTCCCCCTCCCCGGGCGAGGATCGACCAATCGATGGAAGCCCTCATCCATCACTTCAAGATCTTCACGGAGGGCTTCAAGGTCCCGGCCGGGGAGACCTATGTCGCCGTCGAGTCCCCGCGGGGCGAGTTGGGCTGTTATCTCGTCTCGGATGGCGAGGCGAAACCGTGGAGGATGCACACGCGGGCTCCGTCCTTCTACAACCTGCAGGGTCTGCCGATCATGATGGCCGACTCCCTGGTGGCCGACACGGTGGCGACCATCGCCAGCCTCGACCCGGTGATGGGTGACGTGGATCGGTAGGCCGCTGAGGACGGGCCTGTCGGTTCCCGTCACGATGGGCCTGGATGGGTTAGCGTGGTCGTCCGTGGCATCTGATCACTCGCCGATGGCCGAAGCCGTGATGGCGGAGCTCGGCGTCAGCGAAGCCGACCCCGTCGCCTCACTCGCCAGGGCCTTCCTCCACCGTCTCCCTCCGGCCGTCGCCAGCGATCCGGGCGAGTTGTCGCAGCGGATCCGTTCCCTCTTCGAGTTCATCTCGCATCGCCCTGACGCGGTGGCGGTCCGAGCCTTCAACCCCACCATCGCCGAGCACGGGTACACCTCTCCGGGCACCGTCGTCGAGGTGAACGTCATCGACTCCCCCTTCCTGCTCGACTCGGTGACGGCCGAGATCGAAGCGCACGGCCTGGCGGTCGGCTACGTCATCCATCCGGTGATCGGGACCGAACGTGATCCCAGCGGCCGTCTGATGGACATCCGCCACGCTCGCCACACCGTGACCCGCGAATCGGTCGAGCACTATCAACTCGACCGCCGGTTGTTCGAAGCCGACCTCCCCGGGTTGGAGAGGGCGATCGTCGCCGTCCTCACCGATGTCCGGCGCACGGTCGACAGCTTCCCGCTGATGCTCGGCAAGGTCGATCGGATGATGCAGCTTGCCCGGGTGGCTGCCGGCCAGGTGGGCGATGCCGAGGTCGAAGACGTCGTCGCATTCCTCCAGTGGCTCAAGGAAGACAACTTCGTGTTCCTCGGTTACCGCGAATACCAGTTGCTCGACACGGAGCAGGGCAGGGCGGTGAGTGTGGTCGCCGGCACCGGGCTCGGGATCCTCGAGGACGATGACCGCTCTCATGTTCGCCGGCCGGTGCTGCTGGCGGACCTCCGACCGGAGCTGGCTGCTCGCTACGAAGCGGGGGAGTTGCTCGTCATCACCAAGACCAACCGGGTCTCGCCGGTGCACCGCAAGGCCAAGATGGACTACATCGGCGTCCGGATCCTCGGCCCCGACGGTCGCACCCGGGGTGAGGCCCGGATGATCGGTCTGTTCACCTCGAAGGCCTACATGGAGCCGTCGTCCCGCACCCCGATCCTGCGGCGAAAGCTGGCGGCGGTGATCGCAGCAGAAGATCTCATCGAAGGATCACACGATCACAAGGCGATGGTCGCCTTGTTCGAGGGGTTCTCGAAGCACGAGCTCTTCACTTCGTCGCCGGAGGATCTTCGCCGGGCCATGGTTGGCATGCTCGCCATTCAGGAGCGAGACCAGGTCAGGCTCTTCATTCGCCGCGATCTGCTCGAACGTAGTGTCTCGGTGCTGGTGGCATTGCCCCGGGACCGGTTCAACGCTGGACTGCGACGCCAGCTCCAGGAGCTGTTCATGGAGCGGCTGCAGGGCTCATCGGTTGAGTACCACCTGGCCCTGGGCGAAGCCGATCCCGCCCAGATCCACTTCACGGTGTGGATCGAGGGAACCATTCCCGAGATCGACCGGGCGGCGCTCGAAGCCGAAGTGGTGGATCTCGCCCGTTCGTGGGAGGAGCGGCTGGTGGCGGAACTGGCCGCCACCATCGGCGAACGGGAGGCCCGCACCGTTGCGGTCGCCTGGGGACCGAAGTTCCCCGACTATTACCGCGCCTCGAGCCCGATCCAGGTGGCGGCCGGCGACGTCCTCCGGCTGGTGGCACTCGATTCCGGTGAGTCGGATTTCATCGTTGGCATACAGAACGAGCCTCCCTCGAACGAGCAGTTGACACGAATCGCCCTCTACCGGAGAGGGGAGAAGCTCCCGCTCAGCCAACTCGTGAAGGCGCTCGAAGATCTCGGCCTGGAGGTCGTCGAGGAAGTCCCGACCAGGCTGGAGGGTGGACTCTTCATCCACGACTTTGGCGTTCGCTGGCCGGGCGGTGGCTGCCTCGACGTCGAGGAGTGTGGATCCCGCCTCGACGCAGTCCTCGAGGCGGTGTGGTCGGACGAGGGCGAGTCGGACGACTTGAACCGGCTCATCATCGGGGCGTCGTTGCGTCACGATCAGGTGGCCATACTGCGCGCCTACCGGACCTACTGGCGCCGGGTGATGCCGGTGTTCACGGTCGCCTACGTCAATGAGATCCTGGTGCAGCACCCGGCGGTCGTGTCGAATCTGGTCCGGCTCTTCGAACTTCGATTCGATCCCGAGTCCGATGGCGAGGGCTACGACGAGTTGCGGGCCTCGGTCGTCGAGACCCTCGATGCGATCCCGTCGCTCGACGCCGACCGGGTCCTGCGGGCCTTTCTGCGGATGATCGAGGCCACCCTTCGCACGAATGCCTACCAGTCCGATACGAAGTGCCTCGCCTTCAAGATGCGTTCCGCCCAGGTTCCCGATGTGCCGGCTCCTCGTCCGATGGTCGAGATCTTCCTCATCAGCCGCCAGGTCGAGGGCATCCATCTCCGGGGAGGAATGGTGGCGAGGGGAGGGATCCGCTGGTCGACCCGGCGGGAGGATTACCGCACCGAGGTGCTGGGTTTGATGAAGGCCCAGATGACCAAGAACGCCGTGATCGTCCCCACCGGGGCCAAGGGGGGTTTCGTACTCCGCCATCCTCCCGAGGACCCCGCCGAGTTGCGTGCCCAGGTCGAAACCCAATACCGGGTGTTCATCGGTGGGCTGCTCGATCTCACCGACAACCTGGTGGCGGGCGAAGTGGTTCACCCCGACCGCACCCGGATACACGACGAAGACGACAGCTACCTGGTGGTGGCGGCCGACAAAGGCACGGCCACCTTCTCCGATGTCGCCAATTCGATCGCCCTCGAGCGAGGCTTCTGGCTGGGGGACGCCTTCGCCTCTGGCGGCTCGAGTGGCTACGACCACAAGGCACTCGGGATCACCGCCCGGGGGGCCTGGCGCTCGCTCGAGCGGCACTTCATCGAGATGGGACTCGACCCCCATTCCGACGAGTTCACCGCCATCGGGGTCGGCGACATGTCGGGCGACGTGTTCGGCAATGGAATGCTCGGGTCGAACACCATCCGTCTGGTGGCGGCGTTCGACCACCGTCACATCTACCTCGACCCTGACCCGGATCCGGCCGTCTCGTTCGCCGAACGCCGGCGGCTGTTCGAATTGCCCCGGTCCTCTTGGGCGGATTACGACCCAACCCTCATCTCGGAGGGCGGCGGGGTGTTCTCCCGTGAACTCAAGAAGATCAAGCTCACCGCCCAGGTCCAGGCGGTGCTCGACACCACGGTCGACGCGGCCACCCCCACCGACCTGATCAACCTCATCCTCAAGGCGCCCGTCGACCTGCTGTGGAATGGCGGCATCGGCACTTATGTGAAGGCCGCGTCGGAGTCCCACGAAGAGGTGGGTGACCGCACCAACGACCTGCTCCGGGTCAACGGCTCCGAATTGCGTTGCCGGGTCGTGATCGAGGGCGGCAATCTGGGCCTCACCCAGCAGGGACGGATCGAATACGCCCGTTCCGGGGGTCGCATCAACACTGATTTCATCGACAACTCGGGCGGTGTCGACTGCTCGGATCGCGAGGTCAACCTCAAGATCCTGCTCGGCATGGCGATCGAGCGGGGTGAGCTCGATCTGGATGGACGTGACGCGCTGGTCGCCTCGGTGGCGGACGACATCGTCGAGCGAATCCTCTACGACAACTTCCAGCAGGCCCAGATGCTCAGTCAGGAGGAGGCTGCCTCGGACCGCAGGGCCGAGGCCTACGAGGAGTTGATGTCTGGGCTGGAATCGGACGGCATCCTCGATCGCATTGTCGAGGGTCTTCCGTCCTCCGAAGCCATGGTGGAGCGGGCCCGCCGCAACGAGGGCATGACCAGACCGGAGCTGGCGGTGTTGCTCGCCTATTCCAAGCGGGCGCTCGAGGAGCGGCTGGCGATGTCCACCCTGGCCGACGATCCCTACGTGCAATCGGATCTGGAGTCCTACTACCCCGAGGCGGTAGTGGCCCGGTTCGGGCATCTCCTCGGCGAGCATCCCCTCCGCAAACGGCTGATCTCGACGCTGATCGCCAACGATGTCGTCAACTCCGAAGGGGTGGTGTTCGTGACGAGGCTGATGGCCCAGACCGGCGCCAACCCGGTCGAGGTGGTCGCGTCCTATCGAATCGCCCGCGACGTGACCGGCGCCGTCGAGCGATGGAGCGCAGTGGAGAGGGCGCTCGGAGTGACCGAGGCGTCCAGTTGGACGAGGACGATGCAGTACGTCGATCGGATGGTGGCGGCGGTCACCAGGTGGTACCTGAGCCACCCCAAGGGGCGAACCATGTCCGAGATCGTGACGGCCGGTATCCCGGCTTTCGCCCGGATCGAGGAGGCGGCGCTTCGTTCGGGACCCGACGAATGGCGAACCGCCCGGTTGGCGGTGAAGGAGCGATTGGTCCAGGCGGGGACGCCCGAGGATCTCGCTTATCGCCAGGCGGCCTTGCCAGTCATGAATTACGGTCCCGACATCATCGAGGTCTCCGCCCGGTTTGGTCTGACCGAGGCCGAGGTCCTCGACGTCTATCTCCACATCGGCGCCGCCCTGGGTCTGGATCGGCTCACCGAGACCACCCGCCGGATCGTGATCGGCTCGAGGTGGGAACGATGGGCCCTGTGGACGATCGAAGAAGACCTGATCGCCACCCGCCGCCTCGCCGCCGAACGGGTCCTCGAGGAGGCGGGAACCCTCCGGGGGCAGGAGGCGACCGAGCACTTCCTGGCCGAGCGGGCCCGTTCGGTGGCCCGTCTGGTTCGTTTCCTCCGCTCGATGGAGGGCTCCGAAGGCGCCGAGATCGCCCCGCTGATGGTCGCCCTCCGCCAGGTGCGAGCCGTTCTCAACTAGTCATGCGTCTTGCGTCATGCGTCTTGCGTCATGCGTCTTGCGTCCTGCGTCTTGCGTCCTGCGTCTTGTGCGTCCCGGGCGGTTCTGTTTCTCCCTCCGCAGGGGGGAGTACCCCGAAGGGGGGAGGGGGGCAGGGTCCGACTCTGATGACTGCAGGGGGATGACCCCCCGGCACCCCCCAACGGCGCGTCGGAGCGCCGTCGCCCAGTGCCCCCTCCGTCTCCGGCCTGCGGCCGGATCCACCTCCCCCAACACTCGGACCCTCCGGGTCCTCCCGAGGGGAGGAGACAAGAGAGCCCGCGACCCGCTACTGGTGTGCGGTTCTGTTTCTCCCTCCGCAGGGGGGAGTACCCCGAAGGGGGGAGGGGGGCA
>DAIOGO010000088.1:0-10923 GCA_036745195.1 Actinomycetota bacterium
GGTGTCCCTGGACGAACTGCGGGCCCGAGTCGAGGCCGAGGAGATCGACACCGTGGTGGTGGCGTTCACCGATCACTACGGCCGGGTGCACGGCAAACGTTTCGACGCCGAGTTCTTCGTCGAGGAGATCGCCGGGCACGGCACCCATGGCTGCGACTATCTGCTCACCGTCGACATGGAGATGGAACCGGTCCCCGGGTACAAGTACGCCAACTGGGAGTTGGGCTACGGCGACTTCCACATGGTCCCCGATCTCGACACCCTCCGGGTTGCCACCTGGCTCGATTCGACCGCCTTCGTGCTGTGTGACCTCCACGATCCCAAGCACCACGACCTGGTGCCCGTCGCCCCTCGTTCCATCCTCCGCCGGCAACTCGACCTGGCGGCCGGCTCCGGGTACACAGCCAAGGGCGCCTCGGAACTCGAGTACTACATCTACGAGGACTCCTATCGCGAATCGGCCGAGAAGCGCTACCACCCGATGCGTCCGGCCGGCTGGTACATCGAGGACTATCACCTGCTCCAGGGGACCCGGGAGGAGTTCTACACCCAGGAGGCGCGCCGCCACCTCGCCCGCTCCGGGATCCCCGTCGAGAACTCGAAGGGCGAGTGGGGGCGTGGCCAGCACGAACTGAACGTTCGCTACACGGACGTCCTCACCATGGCCGACCGCCACACGATCTTGAAGCTGGCGATGAAGGAGATCGCCGAGCAGATGGGGATCAGCGTCACCTTCATGGCCAAGCCGGACATGGGCGAGGCCGGCTCGAGCTGTCACATCCATCTCTCCTTGTGGGAGGGGGATCAGGCCGCCTTCCCCGGGGACACCGTGTTCGGGCCGGTCCATGGTTCCGATGCGTTCCGGTGGTTCTTGGGCGGTTGGATGGCCCACGTTCCCGAGTTGATGGTGTTCTTCGCACCCACCATCAACTCCTACAAGCGCTACCAGGACGGCTCGTGGGCGCCCACCCGGATCGCCTGGAGTTACGACAACCGCACGGCCGGGTTCCGGGTGGTGGGAGAGGGCAAGAGCCTGCGGATCGAATGCCGGATCCCGGGTGCCGACGCCAACCCCTACCTGGTGTATGCCGCCGTCCTGGCGGCGGGGATGGACGGGATCCGCAACAAGATCGAGGCCCCCGAGATCTTCGAGGGCGACGTCTACCAGGCCCAACAACTTCCCCGGGTTCCGTACACCCTGCGAGACGCCATCGACCTCTTCGAGGCGAGTGACTTCGTCACCGAGGCCTTCGGGGCAGACGTGCAGGAGCATTACACCCACTTCTTCCGGGTCGAGCAGAAGGCCTACGACAATGCAGTCACCGACTGGGAGAAGTGGCGCTACTTCGAGCGAATCTGAGGCATGAAGCTGGATTCCGACGGCATCGCCCCGGCCGGGTAGCGTCATCGGAATCGACGTCCCGAAGGAGCACACCATGAAGCTGGATGGAAAGGTGGCGCTGATCACCGGCGCCGGCTCGGGGATCGGACGGGAGACCTCGTTGCTGCTGGCGGCTGAAGGCGCCAGGGTGGTGGCGGTGGACGTCAACCTGGCTGCCGTGGAGCGAACCGTGGCCGAGGTCGAGGCCGCCGGCGGCGCCGCCCTGGCGGTGCGAGCCGATGTCTCCGCCGACGCCGACTGCCGGGCGATGGTCGAGGCCGCCGAGTCGACCTACGGGACACTCGACGTCATGTTCAACAACGCCGGGATCAGCCATGCCGACGACGACGACGCCGTCGCCACCACCGAGGCGGTGTGGGATCTCACCTTCGCCATCAACGTCAAAGGAGTGTTCTTCGGGTGCAAGTACGGTGTCCCCGCCCTGCGCCGGGCGGGAGGTGGGTCGATCATCAACACCGCCTCCTTCGTGGCGCTGCTCGGGGCCGCCACCCCCCAACTCGCCTACACCGCCTCCAAGGGGGCCGTGCTCGCCATGACCAGGGAACTGGCGGTGATCCATGCGCGCGAGAACATCAGGGTCAACGCCCTGTGTCCCGGCCCTCTCAACACCGAACTCCTGATGAAATACCTCGACACCCCCGAAAAGAAACAGCGCAGGCTGGTCCACATCCCGATGGGCCGGTTCGGAGAGGCGGCCGAGATGGCGAAGGCGGTCCTCTGGCTTGCCTCGGACGACTCGTCGTATGTCACCGGCACCGAGTTCATGGTGGACGGGGGCATCACCGCCGCCTACGTGACGCCACTGTGAGCGGGTCTTTGACCACCGAGGTGGTGGACCCTTCCAGCAACCAGCCGATCGCCGAAGTCCCGCAGTGCGGGGCCGATGAGGTGGATGCGGCGGTCCGTCTCGCCCACGCCCGGTATCAGGAGGGTGTCTGGCGCAAGGCCCCGGTGCGCAAGCGCCGGGACGTGTTGCGGGGCATCGCCGACCTGATCCGGCGTGACCAGGAGTCGCTGGCCCGGCTCGAGTCACGCAACGCAGGCAAGCCGATCTCTGCGGCCCGGGGCGAGATCGGGGCGGTGGCCACCACCTTCGACTACTACGCCGGTGCGGTCGACAAGTTCGGTGGCCAGACCGTTCCAGGAAACGCCGATGGGACGCTGCTCACGTTTCGTGAACCGCTCGGGGTGTGCGCCGCCATCGTGCCGTGGAACTTCCCGATGATCATCACCGGGTGGAAGGTCGCCCCCGCCCTGGCGATGGGCAACTCGGTGGTGGTGAAGCCGGCCGAACTGACGCCGCTGACGGCGCTGGCCCTCGGCGACCTCGCCCTCCAGGCCGGGCTGCCCGAGGGGGTGCTGTCGATCGTGACCGGCAAGGGATCGGTGGTGGGAGACGCCCTGGTGAATCACCCACTGGTTCGTAAGGTGAGCTTCACCGGGTCGACCGAGGTGGGACGCCAGGTGATGCGCCAGGCGGCTGACGGGATCAAACGGGTCTCCCTCGAGTTGGGTGGGAAGTCGGCCAACCTCATCTTCGCCGACGCCGATATCGACGCCTGTCTCGAGTCTTCGTTCTGGTCGGTCTACGACAACGCTGGTCAAGACTGCTGTGCGCGTAGCCGGCTGCTGGTGGAGAGGTCGATCCACGACGAGGTGGTCGACCGCTTCGTGGAGCGGGCTCGATCGGTCCGGCTCGGCGACACCGCCGACGAGGCGACCGAGATGGGCCCGCTCATCACACCCCACCATCGTCAGGTGGTCGAGGGGTATCTGACGGCGGGTGCCGCCGAGGGAGCCAGCCGGGTGTGTGGCGGCGAACGCCTCGACTCACCTGGCAACTATCTGACACCGGCGGTGTTCACCGGGGTCCGCCCGGAGATGCGGATCGCCCAGGAGGAGATCTTCGGGCCGGTCGTGTCGGTGATTCCCTTCGACAGCGAGGAGGAGGCGGTCCGGCTCGCCAACGATTCCATCTACGGGTTGTCCGGCTCGATCTGGACCCGCGACATCGGGCGGGCCTTGCGGGTGGCGCGGGCGGTGGAGACCGGGATGCTGTCGATCAACACGTCGTCGAGTGTCCACATCGAGGCGCCCTTCGGGGGGATGAAGCAGTCCGGGATCGGGCGCGAACAGGGTATGGCCGCCCTGGAGGCCTACTCCGAATACAAGAGCGTGTTCATCTCGAACGCCTGAAGACGGCGTTCTTGTGCGGTGAGCGAGCAGAAATCTGCTCGTTCACCACATAAAATGCTCCCATGCGGGTCGGTCTGTTGGTCTGTGACCATGTGCGCGAGGAGTTCCGGGGGTTGGCCGGTGACTATCCGGACATGTTCGAGTCCCTGCTCGGCGACCGGGTCGAACTCGTCCCGTACGGCCTGGTCGACGGGGAGTTCCCGGAGGGGCCGGAGGTGTGTGACGCCTGGGTCACCACCGGTTCGCGGCAGTCGGTCTACGACGACATCCCCTGGATCCACCGCTTTGCCCAACTGACGCGCGACATCGCCGCTTCCGACCGCCGTCTGATCGGTGTGTGTTTTGGCCAGCAGATGATCGCCCACGCCCTCGGGGGGAAGGTGGAGCCGGCCCCGCAGGGTTGGGGAGTCGGGATCAAGACGGTGCAGGTGACCGAACCGTCCTGGTGGATGGACCCGCCGGCCGACTCCTTTCGGATTCTCAACAGCCATCGCGACCAGGTGGTCGAGCTCCCGCCAGGAGCGGTGGTGATCGGGTCGAACGAGCATTGCCCGGTTTCGGCGCTGACCCTGGGTGACCGCATACTCGGATTGCAGGGCCACCCCGAGTTCGTGCCCGAGTATTCGGCCGCCCTGATGGAGGCGAGGCGGGGAACGCTCATCCCGGACTCGGTGGTCGACGCCGGGCTCGCCTCGCTCGAGGTGGAGCCCGACCGATCGGTCCTGGCCAACTGGATCCGGAGATTCCTGAGCGGGTAGTCCCCCGGCGTCACTTTATGTGGTGAGAGGGCAGAAATCTGCCCTCTCACCGCGCAATTTCGGGGATTGGGCGGGTCCGGACGCGATGGAGGGCCCGCAAACGGGGCCCTCCATCGGGTTGGTTCGAAACCTACTTGGCGAGTGAGTCGCGGATCTGGCGGAGGAGCACGACGTCCTCGGGATCGGCGGCCGGCGCCTCCGGAGCGGGGGCGGGCTTCATCTTGTTGTACGCCTTCACGACCAGGAACATCACGAATCCGACGATGAGGAAGTTGATGAGCGAACTGACGAACGCCCCCACACTTCCGGCCTCGACGCCCGTTGCCGGGTCGATGTCGCCGAAGACCATCGTCCCGGACAGATCGGGCACGCCGAAGATCATGGCGATCAGCGGGCTGACGATGCGGCTCGTGAACGTCCCCACCAGGCCGGCAAATGCCGCTCCCAGCACAAACGCCACCGCGATGTCCACGAGGTTGCCCTTCGTGATGAAGTCCTTGAACTCTTTGATCAAGTCTCTCTCCTTTGATTGGTTACTCCAATCTAACCCATCGACAACGCGCCTCGGTGAGGGCAAGGGCGGGAAACGGAGCGGTGGTTGGGTAGCCTTGGGATCATGCTCGAGGTTCGCCCGTTTCTCGCCACCATCGATCAACACATCGAGGACGACCGCGCCTCGATCATGGTCACCCTCGGTCTCGACGAAATCACCTATTCGGGCACCGCCGAAGGCCCGTCCGAATCCGCCTATCGGGCCCGTCTGGTGGGAGAGGCCACCCTGCGGGCGGTAGAGGCCATCGTCGGTGGGGCGTCGTCCTTCGATCTGACCGCGGTAGGGACCTCGGACCTGGGACCGGTAAAGATCGCCCTCGCCCAGGTCCGTGAAGAGGGGTTCGCCGACTACCTGATCGGGTCGGCACTCGTTCGGGGTGGCGATCCGGGTGCCGCCACCGCCAAAGCGGTCCTCGATGCGATCAACCGCCGCATCGCCCGCCACTGACGGAGTCGCTCCAAATCTGATACAATTAGGCTCAAGTTTTCTACGAGAGAGCGTTGAGCATGGACCTGTCGAAACTGACGAGCAAGAGCCGGCAGGCGCTGGTCGCCGCCAAGGACCAGGCCACCGCCCGCAACCATGGCGGGATCCACCCGGCCCACTTGTTGCGGGCGCTGGTGGCCCAGACCGACGGCATCGTGTTGCCACTGCTGCAGACCATGAACATCCAGCCGGCGGCGCTGCGGGCCGCCTCCGAGTCGCTGCTCGCCCGGCTCCCGCAGGTCTTCGGTGGGGGTGAACCGGAACTCACCCCCGACCTCGTCAGGGTCCTCGACACCGCCGATGCCCGCCGGGTCGAGTTCAAGGACGACTATGTGTCGGTCGAACACCTGCTGCTGGGTCTGGTCGCCTCGACCGACGAGGTCGGCAAGCTGCTGCGCGAGGCGGGCGTCACCCGCGACACGCTGCTCGAGGCGCTCAAGACCGTTCGCGGCAACCAGCGGGTCACCAGTCCCGATCCTGAAGCCACCTTCAACGCACTCGAGCAGTACGGTCGGGATCTCACCGCGCTGGCGGCACAGGGCAAGCTCGATCCCGTCATCGGCCGGGACGAGGAGATCCGGCGTGTCATCCAGGTGCTGTCGCGCCGCACCAAGAACAACCCGGTGCTGATCGGCGAACCGGGGGTGGGGAAGACCGCGGTGGTCGAGGGACTGGCCCGCCGGATCGCCGACGGGGACGTTCCCGAAGGGCTCAAAGACAAGCGTCTCGTCGCCCTCGACCTGGGGGC
Organism: Actinomycetota bacterium; assembly: GCA_036745195.1. GTDB lineage: Bacteria > Actinomycetota > Acidimicrobiia > Spongiisociales > ZC4RG35 > JBFHRE01. The sequence continues at coordinate 6,144 of DAIOGO010000088.1, forward strand.
GCTGGTGGCCGGCGCCAAGTACCGGGGTGAGTTCGAGGAACGGCTCAAGGCGGTGCTCGACGAGATCAAGGCGGCCGAAGGCGGTGTCATCACCTTCCTGGACGAATTGCACACCATGGTGGGGGCGGGAGCCGCCGAAGGTTCGATGGATGCCTCCAACATGCTCAAGCCGATGCTGGCGCGTGGCGAGTTGCGACTGGTCGGCGCCACCACCCTCGACGAGTACCGCAAATATGTCGAGAAGGACGCCGCCCTCGAGCGGCGGTTCCAACCGGTGTTCGTCGACGAACCGACGGTGACCGAGACGGTCGGGATCCTGCGCGGGCTCAAGGAGCGTTATGAGGTCCACCATGGCGTCCGCATCACCGACGGGGCTCTGGTGGCGGCGGCCACCCTGTCCGATCGGTATCTGACCGCCCGCAAGCTTCCCGACAAGGCGATCGACCTGATCGACGAGGCGGCCAGCCGGCTGCGAATCGAGATCGACTCGATGCCGGAGGAGATCGACGAACTGACTCGGAGGCGGGTCCAGCTCGAGATCGAGCGGCAAGCGGTCATGAAAGAGACCGACTCCGCCTCCGCCGAACGGCTCGACAAGCTCGAACGGGAACTGGCCGACCTCGAGGAGGAGATCGACACGCTCACCGCCCGCTGGAACCTCGAGAAGGGGGCGATTGCCGCCATCCGCTCATTGAACGAGCAGATCGAGGCGGCCCGGGCCGAGGGAGAACGGGCCGAGCGCAGCGGAGATCTCGAGAAGGCCGCCCAACTCCGATTCGGGACCCTCCCGGCGCTCGAGAAGAGCATGGCGACGGCCCAGGCCGAATTGGAGGACCTGCATGAACAGGGCCGCATGCTGTCCGAGGAGGTGGGTGAGCAGGATGTCGCCGAGGTGGTCGCCCGCTGGACCGGGATCCCGGTCGTCAAGCTGGTGCAGGGTGAGAGCGACCGCCTCCTCACCCTGGAAGAGCACCTCCACCGGCGGGTGGTCGGTCAGTCGGCGGCGGTGGAGGCGGTGGCCGGAGCCGTCCGGCGCAATCGGGCAGGATTGTCCGACCCGCACCGGCCGATCGGCTCGTTTCTGTTCCTCGGCCCCACCGGAGTGGGCAAGACCGAACTGGCCCGGGCGCTGGCCGAGTTCCTGTTCGACGACGAGCGCGCCATGGTCCGCATCGACATGTCCGAGTACATGGAGAAACACTCGGTGTCGAGGCTGATCGGGGCGCCGCCGGGCTACGTGGGCTACGACGAGGGTGGCCAGCTGACCGAGGCGGTTCGGCGCCGGCCCTACGCAGTGGTCTTGCTGGACGAGATCGAGAAGGCCCACCCCGATGTCTTCAACGTGCTGCTCCAGGTGCTCGACGACGGGCGCCTGACCGATGGGCATGGACGCACCGTGGACTTCACCAACAGCGTGCTGGTGATGACCTCCAACCTCGGTTCGGAGTTCATCCAACCCGACCTGCCCGACGAGGTGATCACCGAACGGGTGATGGGGGCGGTGCGGTCCGGGTTCCGGCCCGAGTTCATCAACCGGGTCGACGACATCGTGGTGTTCTCCCGGCTGACCCGGTCCGAACTGCGGCAGATCGTCGAGATCCAACTGGAGCTGCTGGCTGCCCGGCTGGAGTCGCGCCGGATCCGGGTCGAGTTCTCAGCTGCCGCGGTCGATCTGCTGGCCGAGAAGGGGTTCGATCCCGTCTACGGGGCCCGCCCGCTCAAACGGGTCATCCAGACCCAGGTGGCCGACCTCATCGCCACCCGGTTGCTGGAGGGTGCGGTGGGCGACGGCGATTCGATTCTGGTCGACGCCGAAGCCGGGGTTCTCGACCTCGGCGTGATCGCCGGGACCTCCGAGTAGCCCCGGCGTGAGATTTGGGTAAACTGAGAGCCGGCGCCGACCATGACGCCGCGGATCGTGCCTCCCTGACTGCTGTGCGAAACCGTCTTAGATCAAGTGAACCGTCCGGCTGGTCAGGCATGGAGCCGCAGCGGTGTGAGGAGCAGGCATGAACCTGTATGTAGGAAACCTGGCGTTCGGCACCTCGTCCGAGACGTTGCAGAGGTTGTTCGAGGTCCATGGTGAGGTGAAGTCCGCCCAGGTGGTGACCGACCGTGAAACCGGTCGTTCCCGTGGGTTCGGCTTCGTCGAGATGGCCGATTCGGCGGCCGGCCAGGCCGCCATCGACGCCATGAACGGCGCCGATGTCGATGGTCGCAAGATCACCGTCAACGAGGCTCGTCCCCGTGCCGAGCGCGGCCCCCGTCCTGGTGGCGGTGGCGGCGGCGGTTACCGCAGTGGCGGTGGCGGCGGTGGCGGCGGTGGCGGCGGTTACCGCAGTGGCGGTGGCGGCAGTGGCGGCGGCGGTTACCGCAGCGGTGGTGGCGGCGGCGGTGGCAACCGCAGTGGCGGCAACGACCGTGGCGGTAATGACCGAGGGCGCTGGTGACCTCAGCCGACGACGAGTACGTTCGCATGAACGGCACGATCAAGTCGGTGTTGCGGAATGCCACCTTCCTGGTCGAGCTCGACGGGGGTCTCGAGGTGACAGCCAAACCGGCCGGGCGCATGCGCCGGGGCCGGGGGATCCGGATTCTCACCGGAGACCGGGTCGAGGTCGAGGTATCGACCTACGACCCGACGATGGGTCGGATCGTTTGGCGTCATCGCTGAACCCTTCAGCGTGAGTACAAGAGAGAAGCCGCCGGAACCCGGCGGCTTCTCTCGTTGTGGCTTCTTTCTTATGAAGGTCTAGGTCAGTCGGTACCCGTGTACTCGAAGATCCACAGACCCGAGTCGCGGTCGGAGGCCGCCACCAGCTCCTGTCCGCCGTGCTGGAACACCTGGACGCCCCAGAAGTTGTTGCCTCCTTCGGCGATGTAGGCCCCTACCTCGACGATCTCGTCGTCGACGATCCGGATCACCCTGAACCCACCCGAGTAGTAGGACAGATAGGCGAGCGAGGCGTCCTGGTGGGAGGTGGCCACCTCGTGGACGGACAGGTCCCCGAACCCGGCTGCGAAGTCGGGGTCGTGAGCCTCAGGGATGGCGTAGGTGTCGAGCTCTTCGAGTTTCCCCGCCCCGTTCCGGTACAGGTGGACGTATCCCCAGCCGTCGAAGGTGGAACTGATCGTGACGACGTCGCCGACCGTGCCGATGTCCACCGGGGTGGCGTCGTCGGTGCCGGCCCGGCAGGCTCCCTCGTCGTAGATGCTTTCCCAGTCGAGGAAGTCGAGACCGGTTTCCCGAGCGACGAAGAATGCCGGGATGGTTCCTTCGACCGACATGTTGAGCAGGTCGGAGCAGCCGTCGGCGCCCTGCCGGTTGAAGACGATGACCGCCTTGTAGCCGGTCGCCGCCTCGATGTTTGCCACCTTCTCGGTGAAGGTGCACAGCCCCCGCTCCACGAGCGCGATCTCGACACCGGTGCCGGGCGGGATGGCGGGGTCGCCGATGCAACCGCGCCCCACGAAGACCGTGTTCCCAGTGAGGGTCTCGCCTTCGTTCAGCTGACGGGTTCCATCGCCATTGCCCATGTCGAATGGTTCGCCGTCTTCGTTGTTGACGCCGGTAACGACGAACGGACCGAAATCCTCGTCGGCGGCGATGATGTACTCGTTGTCGAGTGTGAACTCGGCCTGGTGGGCGTTGCCTTCCGGGGTGAGATTGCCCAGTCCTCGTTCTGCCGCCAGCGGATCCACCAGGGCGAAGTCCGAATCGCCGACATAGGTGATGGCGGCCGGGTTGGTGACGTCGGCCACCACGTATCCACCGTCCCAGTACGAGAGCAGCATCAGCCACCTGCCGCCGATGTTCTTGACCACCATGTCGTGAAGGAACGACCCGCCCGTTCCGAGGTGATCATTGATGTCGGGGGCGGTGAAGTAGGAGTCGAGGTCGTATTCGCCCACCATCACCGGCTTCTTCGGGTTGGTGATGTCGAAGATGTCGACATCGGTGCCCTCGAAGTCGTCGACGATGACCGCGTAGGCCTTGGGGCCCGCCTGCCAGGCGAAGATCGAATGGATGTCGTTGGCGTCCTTGCCGTTGTCGGAGGCGCTGACATTGAAATCGCCGTAGTTCTGCACCAGGGGTGTGGGCTTGAGAGGGTTGGTCACGTCATAGATCGAGAACCCACCCTTGTCCTGTGGTCCGCAACTCTCATGGTTGAACACCAGGATGTCGCCCGTGAACTTGGCCGTGGCGAGTGAGATCGCCTGGACGCCCTCGCCGACATAGCTGTCCTGTTGCGTCTTGATGAACCCGACTTCGACCGGGTTGGCAGGGTCGTGGATGTCGACGATGTAGACGCCTCCGTCGATCACGTTCTCGGGGCCGCCGCAAGCGTCCTGACGGAACGCACCGAGATAGGCGTAACCTTTGTGTACCCCGACGTCGGCGATCCGGCCTTCTGCGACGTTCGAGAGGTCGACATGACCCACCAGGTCGACATTCGTCGACCCTGCCGGGAGATGGCCTGTGTCGCCACCATGTTGGGCGTCGTGCCCGGCGTGTTGGTGGATCTCCTTGCCGGAGTCGATCACGCCGTCGTCGATCGTCGGTGTGGCGAATGCGGTGGCTGCCAGTAGCAGTGTCGCTGCGCCGAGCAGCGTGACGTTTCTGAGTCGTCTGAGCATCCCGTCTCCCTTGTTGTGTCCGCCTGATTGCGGCGGAGTTGTGTCGCACGCCCGTGCTGAACCGAGTCAAGTCGGTCTGCGGCCGGATCGCAACGGAAAGTTCTGGCCTACCCTGCCCACGGTGATCACGAGATCGGACTGT
>DAIOGO010000089.1:0-10866 GCA_036745195.1 Actinomycetota bacterium
CGTGCCCCCCTCCCCCCTTCGGGGTACTCCCCCCTTCGGAGGGAGAGACCGAACCAGTCGCCGTCTCGGCGCATGACGCAAGACGCATGACGCATGACGCATGACGCATGACGCATGACGCATGACGCATGGCGCAAGACGCATGGCGCATGGCGCATGTCGCATGTCGCATGTCGCATGGCGCATGGCGCACGACGCAGGACGCTCAGGTGCCGAAGGTCAATCCGCTGATGAGGTAGATCACGGCCAGCAGGTTGAAGCCGATGTGGGTGAAGATCGGTGGTCCCAACCGGCCGTGACGCAAGGCCTGGCGTCCCAACACGATTCCCACCAAGAACAACTGGGGGAGGGCGACGGCCGCCGCCCTCAGCATCGTCTCTGCGCTGTCGCCTCCCAGGGAGGCCGAATGGAGGACGGCGAACACGAGTGTGCTGACGAGCAGCCCCACCATCGGCCCCCTGGTACGGACCACCCGGTAGAGCAGCACCCCGCGAAACATCAGCTCTTCTGTCACCGGGGCGAGGAAGGCGATTCCAAGACCCAGCGCCCACCGGCTGGCGGCGGTGTCGGCTTCGCGCAGGATCGGGTCGAGGGACTGGACGGGGCCGTCTTCAACCAGCCACCTGGTGAGCGGGTCGAACACGATCGCCAGGGCGATTTGCAGCGCCACCCCCAATGCGGCGAAGCGTATGTCACCGGGTCGGACATCCAATCCCAGCGTGTCCAGCGATCGGTTCTTCGATCGGGCGATCAGGAAGATCGCCGCCAGATGCCCGACTTGCTGGGCGAGCAACGAGGCGATGACAATGGCGAGCGTACCGAGCGGCGACGCCACCACCGCCCCCAGCACGGCCGCCAGCACTCCGGCGGCGAAGATCGCCACGAACTCGCCGATGCGGTAGTTGCCGAGTTCGTCTCGCATGAGGGCTGGGAGCCTACCGGCAGTTTGGGAGAACTACACGAGTGGTACTCTCCCTCTCCTCCACGAGGCGGAGGTGAACGTGGAACTCGACATTGGAATCGGCAAGTCGGCCCGGCAGGCATACGGGTTCGACGACATCGCAATCGTTCCCAGCCGGCGCACTCGTGATCCCGAAGACGTCGACATCTCCTGGCAGTTCGACGCCTTTCGCTTCGAGTTGCCGATGCTGGGCTCGGCCATGGACGGAGCCCTCAGCCCGGCGACCGCCGCCGAGATCGGCCGGTTGGGTGGTCTCGGCGTCCTCAATCTCGAAGGACTGTGGACCCGGTATGAGGATCCGGAGCCCTACTTCGAGGAGATCGCCGAACTCCCCAAGGAGAAGGCCACCCTGCGGATGCAGGAGATCTACCTGCAACCGGTGGACCCCGATCTGATTGCCGTGAGGGTTGCCGCCATGAAGGCGACCGGGCACATCACCGCCGCCTCGCTCACGCCCCAGAAGGTCCAGCAATGGTCCCCACTCGCCCTCAAGGCCGGGCTCGACATCCTCGTGATCCAGGGGACTGTCGTCTCCGCCGAGCATGTCTCCTCGAAGGGCGACGTTCTCGATCTTCGCCAGTTCATCTCGGCGTGCGACGTTCCGGTAGTGGTCGGTGGTTGTGCCTCATATTCCACCGCCCTCCACCTGATGCGGACCGGTGCCGCCGGGATCCTGGTGGGTGTCGGGCCCGGCGCCGCCTGCACCACCCGGGGTGTCCTCGGTGTGGGCGTTCCCCAGGCCACCGCCATCGCCGACGCCGCCGGCGCCCGGATCCGATACCTGGACGAGACCGGCCGCTACGTCCATGTCATTGCCGACGGGGGCATGCGGACCGGCGGCGACGTCGCCAAGGCGATCGCCTGTGGCGCCGATGCGGTGATGATCGGATCCCCGTTGTCGTCGGCCGCCGAGGCTCCCGGGCGCGGCTTCCATTGGGGGATGGCCACCTTCCACCCCGACCTTCCGAGAGGCGCCAGGGTGGAGGTCGGGAACCTGGGGACACTCCAGGAGATCCTGCTCGGCCCGGCCCGCGAGAACGACGGCAGGCGGAACCTGTTCGGCGCCCTGCGGGTCTCCATGGCCACCACCGGCTACTCCACCCTCAAGGAGTTCCAGAAGGCCGAGGTCATGCTGGCCCCTTCACTCCAGACCGAAGGCAAAGCCCTGCAGCGCTCCCAGCAGGTCGGGATGGGATGATCGGGGCCGCCGCCAACCGACCGGGTCACGACTTCGACTCGGTGCTCGTGGTCGACTTCGGCGCCCAATACGCCCAACTCATTGCCCGCAGGGTCCGCGAGTCCCGGGTTCATTCGGAGATCGTTTCACGGGACATCACCGCCGGCGAGGTGGCGGCGAGGCGGCCGGCCGGGATCATCCTCTCGGGAGGCCCGGCTTCGGTGTACGCCGAGGATGCGTATCGAATCGACCCGGCCATCCTCGACCTCGGGATACCGGTGCTGGGGATCTGTTACGGGCACCAGCTTCTGGCCGCCACCCTGGGGGGATCCGTGGCCAACACCGGGCTGGCCGAATACGGCAAGACGCCGCTCGAGGCGACGGCCGATTCGGTGTTGTTCCGTGATCTGCCGCTCGAGCAGGACGTGTGGATGAGCCACCGCGACTCGGTTGAGATGGTGCCGCCGGGGTTCGAGGCGGTTGCATCCACCGGCTCGACCGGGGTGGCGGCGATGGAGGACAGAGAGCGACGGATCTTCGGGGTCCAGTTCCATCCCGAGGTTGCCCACACCAGGCGCGGGACCGAGATCCTCGAGCGGTTCCTGTTCGATGGGGCGCGGGCCAGGCCGACCTGGACCCGCCACTCGATCATCGAGTCACAGGTGGAGGCGATCAGGGGTCAGGTGGGAAACGAGAAGGTGGTTTGTGGCCTCTCCGGTGGGGTGGATTCGGCGGTGGCCGCCGCCCTCGTCCACGAGGCGGTGGGGGATCAGCTGACGTGCATCTTCGTCGACCACGGTCTTCTCCGTCAGGGAGAGGCGGAACAGGTGGTGAACACGTTTCGGGGGCACTTCAACATCAACCTCATCCACGTCGACGCCGCCGATCGATTCCTGGATCTCCTGGCCGGGGTGACCGACCCCGAGGAGAAACGCAAGATCATCGGAGAGACGTTCATCCGGGTGTTCGAGGATGTGGCTTCCGAGCAGTCCGATGCCCGTTTTCTCGTGCAGGGGACGCTGTATCCGGATGTGATCGAGTCCGGCACCAAGGACGCCGCCAAGATCAAGAGTCACCACAACGTCGGGGGGCTCCCCGACGATATGAGTTTCGAACTGGTGGAACCACTCAGGGATCTGTTCAAGGACGAGGTGCGGGCAGTTGGGGAGGAACTGGGTTTGCCGGACGAATTGGTGTGGCGCCAACCGTTCCCCGGTCCTGGTCTGGCGGTCAGGATCATCGGCGATATCACCAAGGAGAGGCTCGAGATCCTACGGGCGGCCGACGCCATCGTGTTGGAGGAGATCGGGCGGGCCGGGCTGGCACGTGAGATCTGGCAGGCATTTGGTGTGCTTCCCGCCATCAAGTCCGTCGGTGTCCAGGGTGACAGCCGTACCTATGCCTATCCGCTCATCGTCCGGGCCGTGACCTCCGAGGACGCGATGACGGCCGACTGGGCCCGGCTGCCTTACGAGACGCTCGAACGGATCTCCAGTCGGGTGATCAACGAGGTCGATGGGATCAACCGGGTCGCCTACGACATCTCCTCCAAACCCCCTGCCACCATCGAGTGGGAGTGAGCGATCAACGATCAGCGATCAACGATGAACGATGAACGACCGGAGGCTGGCGGACACGGACTCAAGTAGCCTTGGTTTCTTCCGATATCAGTATCAACTGACCATTGGAATCACTCTTGGACTGGGCTGACTCTCCCGAACTCATCGAAATCTTCCAGAGCGAGATCGACGAACGCGCCGGACGCCTGGAGCAGGGCGGTTTGGCCCTTTCGGCCGGTGCTCTCGCCTCCGGCGACGCCGCCCAGATGGTGCTCGATGCCCACACCCTCAAGGGATCGGCTCACATGATCGGCCGTCCCGACCTGGGGGAGGCGGCCGCCGCTCTGGAACGCACCTGGAAGGCGATCGATCAGCGGCAACTGCTGGTGGCGTCCGACCTCGGCAGGGTGATCGCCGCTCTGGCGGCTGCCCTCAAACGTGGCGCCACAGATATCTCCGCCCTGACTCCCTTCGAGGGGACCGTTCGCCGCCTCGAGGAGTGGGCCGCCGGGTCTGCGGCCCCGTCGGCTGCCACGAAGGAGGAGGCCCCGCCCGGGGACCCTTTTGACCGCACCGGCGACGAGTCCTCCCTGGGTGGACTGCTCGGATCGGTCGAGGAGCAGCTGTCCGCATCCATCACCCGGGTCGAAACCAACAGTCTCTACCGGCTGATCAACCGCACCGTCGAACTCGAGATCGAAGCCCACTCGATCGTCGATCTCAGCTACGTCTCGATCGAGCCGGCCGATCCGGCCCGGCTGATCTCCGCCTGGCGGGGACAGCTCGGGCGCCTGGCCGTTGAGGTGGCCGAGCTTCGCAAGGCGGCAGTGGCTCTATCCAATGTCCGTTTTGGTGAGGCAGCCGAGACCTTCCCCCAGTTCGTCAAGTTCCTCGGCCGCAAGCTGGACAAGCAGGTCGAGTTGACGATCCGGGGCGGTGATCTGCCGGTCGACCGCCAGATCGTGGACATGCTGCGTGAACCGCTGCGCCACCTCCTCGTCAACGCCGTCGACCACGGCATCGAATCCGGGGCCCAGCGCGTCCAATCGGGGAAGAACCCGGTGGGCCGGGTTGATGTCGAGGCCCGTCTGGTCGAGGGCCGCCTCCTCGTCACTGTCAACGACGATGGACGTGGGATCGACTGGTCGGCGGTCGAGCAGGCCGCCATCCGGCGCAGTCTGGGAACCACCCCATCGGAGTTGGACAGTCACCTGCTTCGCTCCGGCTTCTCCACCGTCGATCAGCCCAATGACTTCTCCGGCACCGGCGACGGCCTGGCCGCAGTGGCCGACGCCGCCGACCGGGTGGGCGGTGCGGTGTCCATCTCGTCGCAACCCGGGGTGGGCACCTCGGTGCGCCTCGACCTGCCTTCGTCGCTGGTCCTGCAGCGGGTGGTGGTGTTCGGGGTCGGCGACCAGTTCTTCGGGATCGCAGAGTCGGCCGTGCTCGAGGAACTCCCGTCCCTCGACGTCCGGTTCAACGAGACGGGGCGGGAGGTGATGTGGCGGCGCCAAGCCCTCCCGTTGATCTCGTTCTCAGAGGCGATGAACCTGGAGCCGGCGACCGAGACCAAGGGATTCGTGGTGTCGTCCCGCTCCGGCCGGTATGCGCTGGCCGTCTCGGAGATCATCGATCACCGCCCGGTGGCGGTCAAAGGCCTCGGCCCGATCCTGGATGACGCCAGTCACGTCGCCGGCGCCGCCTTGCTCGGAGCGGGTGAGGTGCTGGTGATCGTCGACCATCACCACCTCGGATACCAGGCGCGCACCGCCGAGCACTTCGATGGGATCAAGCCCCGGATCCTGGTGGTGGACGACTCCGCCGGCGTGCGGCAGTTGATCGCGGTGACCCTGCGAGGCAAAGGATTCGAGGTCGTCCCGGTGTCGGGGGCCCGAGATGCCGCCATCGAGATCGCCCATCAGGGGTTCGATCTCCTCATCGTCGACTTCGCCATGCCCAAATCGAACGGTGTCGACCTGGTGCGGGCGTTGCGCAACAACCGGGTGCATGTGCCGATCGTCATGGTCTCCGGCGTCGCCGACGCCGAGGAGAAGGCTGCCGCCTGGGATGCCGGTGTCGACGCCTACCTCGACAAGTTCGACCTGCGCAGCGGCGCCCTGGTCACCACCATCAATCGGCTTCTCACCGAGAAAGCGCCCATGCGGCGATGAGCGGCCGCCCGAGCCCTGGTTGCTAGCGTCGTGCGGGTCATGTTGGACCAGGCGCACGAGATCATCGACCGGTACTGGCTCGCCTTCGCTATCGGCATTCTGATCCTGGGGTTGGTGGCGGTGCTCGTGGTCCTCCGCTCCACCCGGGCCGTGGCCAAGGCTCGCCGCCAGGTGGAGCAGGCGAACCGCGAGAAGGAAGAGGCCAACATCATCAAGAACGACTTCGTGGCCATGGTCAGCCACGAGTTGCGGACTCCCCTCACCTCCGTCAGTGGTTTCGCCGAGATGCTGGGCTCGGCTTGGCGTGACATGCCGGAGACAGAGGTCGACGAGTTCCTCGGCATCATCACCAAACAGGCCCATTATCTGGGCGATCTGGTGGAGGACATCCTCGTCATTCCCCGCCTCGAGGCGGGACGGTTGCGGTTGTACCCGGAGTTGTTCGACCTTTCGGATCTGGTCCACGAGGTCGGCGCCCTCATCTTCCCGGCCGATGGGCCCAAGCGGGCCTCGATCTCGATTCCGGGTGGCGTGAGGGTGTGGGGCGATCCCCGTCGTTCCCAGCAGGTGATCCGCAACCTCATGGAGAATGCCCGCAAGTACGGAGGGTCCCAGGTCCTGGTCGAGGGATTCCCGCTCGGTGAACAATTCGTCCTGATCGTCTCGGACAACGGCCCCGGGATCCCAGACGACATGGTGGATGTGGTCTTCGAGCATTTCGAGCAGATCTCCAAGGGTGATTCCCGTTCTTCCACCGGGATCGGGCTGGGGTTGCCGATCGCCCGCAAGCTGGCCAGGGCGATGGGGGGCGAGGTGTGGTTCGAGCGGCGGTTCCCGACCGGCGCCAGGTTCTGTTTCTCGATTGCCCAGTCGGAGGCCGCTCTGATCCGGGTGATGCAGGAACGGGCGGTGGGCTCCGAGACCGCCGGGGATCATTCCGCCCGTGAGAGACAGGTGGCCGGTTCGCAGGCGACCTGATCGAAGGCGGAATACCACCGTTGTGATTCGCGCCGTCGGGCCAAGTACCATCTGCTGGTGCAGGCCCAGTGGTTCATCGATGACATCCCCACCGACTCGGAGCTGTTCGAGGATCTGAACCCCGTTCAGCGCGAGGCGGTCGCCGCCACCGAAGGTCCGGTGGTGGTGGTGGCAGGGGCCGGGTCGGGCAAGACCAGGGTTCTCACCTATCGAATCGCCCACCTGATCCGGGATCTGCGGGTACCCCCGTCGGCGATCCTCGCCATCACCTTCACCAACAAGGCCGCCGACGAGATGAAGGATCGGGTGGCGGCGCTGGTCGGAGGTCAGGCCAGGTCGATGTGGGTTTCGACCTTCCACTCCGCCTGTGTCCGCATCCTGCGCAAGCACGCCCATCGGTTCGGGTACCGATCGGGGTTCTCGATCTACGACGAGCAGGATTCCGTGCGGCTGGTGACCGCCTGTCTCAAGGACCTCGACCTCGATCCCAAGCGGTTCCCCCCCAAGAACCTCCGGGCGGCGATCTCGGCGGCCAAGAACGAGTTGATCGACTACGAGTCGTTCAAACATCGCGACGAGGGCTTCTATCACGAGCAGGTCGCCGACGTATACCGGCTCTACCAGCAACGTCTGCTGGAGGCGTCGGCGATGGACTTCGACGACCTGCTGATGGTGACGGTGGAACTGATGGAGGCCTTCCCGGATGTGGCGGCCGAGTATCAGGAGCGGTTTCGCTACGTCCTGGTCGACGAGTACCAGGACACGAACCGCGCCCAGTACGTCCTGGTCAAGCAGCTCACCGCCCTCCACCGCAACATCTGCGTCGTCGGCGACTCCGATCAGTCGATCTATCGGTGGCGAGGCGCCGACATCCGCAACATCCTCGATTTCGAGCAGGACTACGCCGACGCCAGGGTGATCGTCCTCGACCAGAACTACCGCTCGACCGAGACCATCCTGGGAGCGGCCAACGCCGTCATCGCCAACAACCCCCGCCGGCAGGCCAAACACCTGTGGAGCGATCGAGGGGCGGGGGAGAAGATCATCCGGTTCGAGGCACAGGACGAACACGACGAGGCCGGGTTCGTCGCCGACCAGGTCGAGGCCCTCACCGAGCGCGGCTTCAACCCGGCCGACATGGCGGTCTTCTATCGGACCAACGCCCAGTCGCGTGTCGTCGAAGACGTCTTCATGCGGCGGGGGATCGGCTACACGGTGGTGGGCAACGTCCGTTTCTACGACCGCCGGGAGATCAAGGACGCCCTCGCCTACCTGCGGGCGGTGGTCAACCCCGACGATCAGGTGGCCCTCAAGCGCATCATCAACGAGCCGAAACGTGGGATCGGCGACACCACCATCGCCCACCTCGACCGGTTCGCCCAGGATCACAAGCTGAGCTTCGGGTCGGCGATCGAGCGGGCCGGAGAGATCTCACAGCTCAACGCCGGTGCGGTCCGCCGGGTCGAGGAGTTCGCCGCCATCCTCCACGGCCTCCGGGCCGAGGCCGACAAGGGGATCGCCGAAGTCATCAAGGCGGTCATCGAGGACACCGGCTACGCCCAGGCGCTCGAGTCGGAGCGGACCATCGAGGCGCTGGGAAGGCTCGAGAACCTGCGGGAGCTGGCCTCGGTGGCGGTCGAGTTCCAGTCCAACAACGAGGGTGCGGTCGTCGCCGGTGAGCCGTGGGACGAGCTCGACCCGGTCCGGCGGCTGCAGATGTTCCTCGAGCAGACCGCCCTGGTCAACGATGTCGACGAGTACGACCAGGGGGTCGGCACCGTCACCCTGATGACCCTCCACACCGCCAAGGGCCTCGAGTTCCCGGTCGTGTTCCTCGTCGGCCTGGAAGACGGTGTCTTCCCGCACTCGCGCAGCCTGGGCGACCCGGCCGAGATGGAGGAGGAGCGGCGGCTGGCCTATGTCGGCATCACCCGGGCCCAGGACCGGCTGTTCCTCAGCTCGGCGTGGGCCCGGACCTTGTGGGGTGCCGCCTCCTACAACCCGCCCAGTCGTTTTCTCAAGGAGATCCCGGATCACCTTGTCGAGACCATGAAGGGCCGGGTGCGGCAGGGAAGCCTCGACCGCTGGGTGGCCCCGGCCCAGACGGTCGGTGCCGGCGAGATCTCGGCGGGAGACCGGGTCGAACACAAGAGCTGGGGACTCGGGACCGTGCTCGAGATCATCGGGGAAGGCGACCGGGCGACCGCCGAGGTGACCTTCGATCAAGTGGGCCGCAAGCGCCTCCTCCTCGCCTGGGCCCCGCTGACGCTCGTCGAGGGGTAACGCCCTGGAGCGACTTTATGTGGTGAGAGGGCAGAAATCTGCCCTCTCACCGCGCAATTTCGCCTCGGGCCCGGTCCACGTCGGCCATCAGCTTGCGACCGGAGTCGACGAACTTCTCGACCCCCTCCTGCTCCAGCACCGCCACCACATCCCCGTAGTCGATCCCGACCTCGGCCAGCCGCTCGAGCACCATCTGCCCGTGGGCGAACTCCTCGGGGCCCATGATCGCCACCGGAGGACCGTGGTCCTGGTAGGCGTCGATGGTGGGCAGCGGCATCGTGTTGACGGTGTGGGGAGCAATCAGCGTGTCGACATACAAGGTGTCCCGGTAGGCCGGGCTCTTGGTGGAGGTGGATGCCCACAACGGTCGCTGGATCCGTGCCCCACCCGCCGCCAACCGGTTCCAGCGCCCGCCCCGGAACGTCTGGAGGAAGGCGGAGTAGGCGACCCTGGCATTGGCGACCGCCGCCAGACCCTTCATGGCGACGGCCTCCGGAGTCCCGATCTGGTCGAGGCGGTTGTCGACCTCGTTGTCCACCCGGGACACGAAGAACGAGGCAACCGACGCGGGACGCGATAGATCGCCGCCGATCGCCTGGTAGTCCTCCAGGCCTCCCAGGTAGGCCTCCATCACCTCGGCGTAGCGGTGGAGCGAGAAGATCAGGGTCACGTTGATGGAGATGCCCTCGCCGATCAACGCCTTGATGGCAGGGATCCCGGCGGAGGTAGCAGGCACCTTGACGAGCAGATTGGGGCGATCGATCCGCTTGACCCACTCCCGGGCCTCGGCCACGGTGGCGGCGGTGTCGTCCGCCAGTTCCGGGTCGACCTCCACCGACACATGGCCGTCTCTTCCGCCGGTGGCGTCCCATACCGGACGAAGGGAGTCACACGCCTGTTGCAGGTCGGCGGTCATCAGCGAGGCGACGATCTCTGCGGTCGACGCTCCGCGCCGGGCCAGCTCGGTCAGCTGATCGGCGTAGTCGGGTGATCCGACGATGGCGGCGGCGAAGATCGCCGGGTTGGAGGTCACGCCGGTGACGGCGTCCCGCTCGATCCGACGCTCGAGTTCGCCGCTCGAAATCATCGTCCGGCTGATCTGATCGGACCAGACACTCTGCCCGGCGCCGGCCAGCGAATGAAGTCTCGACTGCATCGCGCTCCTGATGGTGGTCGTTCAACCCTAGTTGCGCTGCCGCCGGTAACGGCCCGGTCGATCGAGACTTGGCGAGAGGGGTGGTGTGGGCCCCGCTCGATCCGGGTATTCTCGGGGGCCGTGCCGCGCCGCATCCTCATCGCCAAGCCCGGACTCGACGGACACGATCGAGGAGCCAAGGTGATTGCCAGGGTGCTGCGCGACGCCGGCAACGAGGTGATCTACTCCGGCCTCCACCAGACTCCCGAGCAGATCGTGGAAACTGCGATCCAGGAGGATGTGGCCGCCATCGGCCTGTCGTCGCTGTCCGGCGCCCACCTCACGCTGTTTCCGAGGGTGGTCGAGATACTCCGGGCCCGCGATGCCGGCGACATCGTCGTGTTCGGAGGCGGGGTCATCCCCGACGACGACATCGAGCAACTTCGCGCCGCCGGTCTGGCGGCCATCTTCACCCCGGGCGCCCCGATCGATGAGATCGCCCGCTGGGTCGAGGACCATGTTCCCGGTGACTGAGAAAGGAACCCCGTGAAGATCCACGAGTATCAGGCCAAGGCCTTGATGGCGGCCCGGGGCATCCCGGT
>DAIOGO010000090.1:0-10503 GCA_036745195.1 Actinomycetota bacterium
GGCCGGGTTGACCCGCGCCGCCCCGGCGAATCCCGGTCGACGGTTCGCCACCTTCGTTTTGCCCCGCCGGATGCGGGTGGTCTCGAACTTGGGGGGGGCGGCGTGCCTTGCCTCCTGCATTCGAGCCTCTGCGATGTACTTGAGCATGATCGGGTGCATTGCCATTCCTTCCTGCCGATTGGTCCATCCAGGTGATGGGGCGCCCCGGTGAGGGTTGGTTCCCGAGACGGTGGAGGACCGACACGACGAACCGACGAAGGAGAGCTGGCAAAGCGTTCCCTGATACGAGTCGGGCGGGTCCCGGCGGTGGCCCCCGGTGGGGCTGCGGTCACGATCGCTCGCTCAGTCGTGCGCCGGACCTAGGTACCCCTGACGAGCGGCGCCACCGCCGTCCCCAACAACTCGATCGTCTTCAGCACCCGATCGTGGGGGAGGGTGCCGACGCTGACATGCAGCATGAAACGTTCGATTCCGAGGATCTCCTTCCACAGCAGGATCTTGTCCGCCACCTCCCGGGGCGTGCCCAGAACCAGCGATCCGGCGGGACTCCTCATCAGCTCGAACTGTTGACGGGTCATTGGGCCCCAGCCCCGCTCCCGCCCGATCCGGCTCATGGCGATGGCATACGAGGGGTAGTACTCCTCCGCCGCCTGTTGGGAGTCCTGGCCGATGTAACCGTGGGCGTGCACCGCCAGCGGCACTTTGGCAGGGTCGTGGCCGGCCGAGGCCAGTGACCGCCGGTACAGATCCGCCAGCACCCGGAACCGGGCCGGGTCACCGCCGATGATGGCCAGCGCCACCGGCAGTCCCCTGGTCCCGGCTCGCACCATCGACTCGGGGCTTCCGCCTACCCCTACCCAGATCGGAAACGGATCCTGTTCCGGGCGCGGGAACACCGGTTGATTGTCGAGCGGAGCACGAAACCTACCCGACCATGTCACACGTGGGTTGTCGCGAAGGGCGATGAGCAGGTCCAGCTTCTCGGAGAACAGCTCGTCGTAATCCGACAGCGAATACCCGAACAAGGGGAAGGACTCGATGAACGACCCCCGGCCGACCAGCAGCTCGGCCCGACCGGAAGAGACCAGGTCGAGGGTGGCGAACTGCTGGAACACCCGGACCGGGTCGTCCGACGAGAGCACGCTCACCGCCGGGGTGAGCCGGATGCGGCTGGTGCGTCCCGCCGCCGCCGCCAGCACCACCACCGGGGCCGAAGCGGCGAAATCAGGACGGTGGTGCTCGCCCACGCCGTACACCTCTAGCCCGACCCGTTCGGCCATCTCGACTTCCTCCAGCACCTGCCGCAACCGTTCCCCGTGGCTGATCGTGAGCCCGGTGTCGGGGTCGGGCAGGGTGTCGGCGAAGCTGGTGATCCCAAGTTCCATGAACTCCTCGATTCGGGCCGGACCCTAGTGGGCCCGGCGGGCTGTCTTCCTGAACCCCGGGTTCCCAGCAACAGGCGGGAACCCGGCCCAGTCGCCGGGCGTCACATGGGGTATCGACCTCCCGGAGGCTTGTGACCGCCGCCAACCCCCATCCACACCGCCGGATCGCCGATCCGCGCGCCCACTTCGAGTCCCTTGCCGCCGAGGTGTACGAGCCGTTGCAGAGGTATCTCCGGCGGCGGGCCACTCCGGAGGACGCCGAAGAACTGCTCGACGACGTGCTCCTGGTCATGTGGCGGCGGTTGGCGGAGATCCCGGTGGAGGCAACCCTCCCGTGGTGTTACGGGGTGGCACGCAGGTCGCTGGCCAACCGGAGACGGGCCAACCGGCGCCGGCTCGATCTGGTGGAGCGACTCAAGACGACCCATGAGCGCCCGATCCATACCGAGATTGGGGACGAGAACGTCCAACTGGCCGAGGCGCTGGCGGACCTGGGCGAGGACGACATGGAGTTGGTGAGGCTGTGGGCGTGGGAGGAACTCGAGCCACGCGAGATCGCCGTCGTGCTGGGGACGACCGCCAACGCGGTGTCCTTGCGTCTGGGCCGGGTCAAGCGGAAACTCGAAAGAAAAATCACCCGACAGAGTTTGGTGTCTGGCGGACACGTAGGGGATGAGCACACCGGAGGACATCGATCGTGAGCTTGCGCAAGAACCTCGGCCGATTGGATCCCATGAACTCCGGTGTGGAAATCGAACCCGTGACGAGTCCCTCGTCCCGACACAGACTGGAGAGAATCATGTCAGTTGATACCGGCCACACGGCCAGCCCGACCCAAACCGGCCAGAAGAGGTTGCGACTCCAGGTGGCCGCCGGCCTGGCCGTCCTGATCGCAGTCGTCGCCGTCGGCGCCAACCTCGGATCCTCGACTCCACCGCTGGAGTTAGCCCTCACCCCCGATGACGCCATGGCTTCGTGCCTCCCCTTCGAGGTCGCCTTCCTAGCCGAGATGCCGGTGGCCTTCGAAGGGACCGTGACCGGTGTCGAGGGCGAGACCGTCACCCTGACCGTCGACCGCTGGTTCAAGGGTGGAGAGGCGTCCGAGGTCAACCTGGTGAGCCAGGCCGGCTCGGTTGCTCTCATCGGCGGGGTCGACTTGGCGGTGGGTGGTCAGTACCTGATCACCGCCACGGACGGGGTGGTCAACGCCTGCGGTTACAGCTCGGAGTCCACCCCCGAGATGCGGGCCGCCTTCGAGCAGGCGTTCGGCGCCTGAGGTTCTCCGCCCGGGGATACGAGGGTGGGAGCCCCGAGAGGTTCCCACCCTCTTTTGCTGAATTTCGCTTCCGTTCTCATCGTGGTCTCATCCGAGGACGTGATAATCAAGCTGCAATGAGGGTCCTGGTCGTCGAGGACGACATCAAGATGGCCTCCGCCATCCGGCGGGCCCTGCGCGGCGCCGGGATCGTGACCGATGTCGCCTCCAACGGTGACGACGCACAGTGGATGGTTCACGCCGCCGGATACGATGTGATCATCCTCGACGTGATGCTGCCCGTCGTCGACGGTTTCGAGACCTGCCGCCGGCTCCGCCAGGCGGGCTGTTGGACTCCGATCATCATGGTCACGGCTCGCGCCGCGGTGGAGGATCGGATCAGGGGTCTCGATGTTGGTGCAGACGACTACCTGACCAAGCCGTTCTCGTTGGCAGAACTACTCGCCCGACTGAGGGCACTGGCGAGGAGAGGGCCGGCCCAGCGCACGACCGAAGTGGAGGTGGGAACCCTTCGAATCGACCCGTCAACCCGTCAGGCTTGGCGGGGCGAGCACGAGATTTCGCTGTCTTCCCGAGAATTCGCCTTGCTCGAGGCATTCATGAGACGGCCCGGCCAGGTGTTGAGCATCAATCAGTTGCTCGATGCAGCCTGGGATCTCGGTTACGAGCATCGCTCGAACGTGGTTGAGGTGTACGTTCGCTACCTGAGGGAGAAGATCGACCGGCCCTTCGGGGTCGAGTCGCTGGAGACGCTGCGGGGTGCGGGCTACCGGCTGCGGAAGGATGGCGGTCGGTGAGTCGCTCACCGAGGCGCCGGCTCGCAACCGCACTACCGATCCGGGCACGGCTCACGATCGCATTCGCTTCGGCAATGGTGGTGGTGCTGGTCGGCACCGGGGTGTTCGTGTATCTGAGGTTGCGAGCCGATCTGAACGACTCCATCGACAACACCCTCCGTGCCAGATGGGCGGCGGCCGCCGAGATGCTGGGTCGGTCCGGGAGCATCGACGGCTTCCCGCTGGAGGACGCCGAGGAGAGCTTCGTCCAGGTTCTCGATCAGAACGGCCAGGTGCTCGACCTGGCGGGTTTGGCCCAGGGTCGAGTGCTGACTCTCGCAGCGGTCGAAGCTGCCCGGTCATCCAGCAACTGGTCCGAGAGGAGCGTCGCAGGCATCGATGGAACGGTCCGGATCCTGGCGAGGGCTCCAACGACCGGCAGTCAGGGCGTGCTGGTGGTCGGGCAGTCCTTGGGGAACCGGGACGAGGCGCTCGCCGACCTGCTGGCTTCTTTTGCCGTGGGTGGGCCGGCGGCGGTACTGGTGGCGTCACTGGTCGGGTACTGGCTGGCCAGCGCCGGACTCGCGCCCGTGGAATCGATGCGGCGGACCGCCGCCGCCATCTCGTGGGGGGCCGGCGGTCAGCGTTTGCCGCTTCCGGCGGCTCGCGACGAAATCAGGCGCCTGGGAGAAACGATCAACGAGATGATCGCTCGGCTGGACCGTTCTTACGAGCGTGAGCGCCGGTTCGTGGCAGATGCCAGCCACGAGTTGCGAACCCCCATTGCGGTGATGAAAACGGAACTGGAGGCCGCCATCCAAAACGGGGGGTACACCGCCGAAGTCGGCGAGTCCTTGAGGGCTGCGATAGAGGAGGGTGATGCTCTTGCCCAATTGGCCGAGGACCTGCTGGTGCTTGCCCTCGATTCCGAGAACGGGCTGGCTCTCGCCAAAACACCGATCGGGATGAGAGCGATCCTCGAAACCGTTCGGATGCGCTTCGTGAACCGCGCCGCGCAGCAGGGGCGAAGCATCGTGATCGCGGTAGACGGTGACTCCGAGATCGTGGTGGACCCGCTTCGGGTTCAGCAGGCGCTGGGCAACCTGGTGGACAACGCCCTCCGCCATGGGTCCGCAACCATCACGCTCGCCGGTGTCGTGGAGTCGGATCGGGTCGTGTTGGAAGTGTCAGATGAGGGTCCGGGCTTTCCCGTGGAACTTGCCGGGAGAGAGTTCGAGCGGTTCTCTCGGGGAGCCGAAGCCCGAAATCGGGGAGGCGCAGGGTTGGGCCTGGCAATCGTCAAGGCGGTGGCCCAAGCCCACGGTGGTGATGTCGAGGTGATGGCGGCAACGCCTGCCACGGTCCGAATCTCCATTCCCCGCTGAATCCCGATCTCATCTTCGTCTCATCGCGCCTTCGTACGTTGAGTGGATCGTCAGCGAGAGGAGTCGAGATGAACATTCGAACGCACCGTGTCGTTCTTGTTACGTTGCTCGTGGTGCTGGCCGTTGGTGGGGCGGGTTGCCTCTCCGATGGTTCGGCAACCGCCGCAACCCCCAGCCGAGCTTCGTCGGTCGCCGGACAGGTCCCTTGGCCGATCACCGAATGTGGGACATACAGCGGCGAGGGGTGCGCCCCCACCGAGGAGCGAGTGGATGTCGCCCGGCCCAAGTTCTCCAGGCCGACCGAAATCACCAATCCGCTGTTCCCGATCGGGAGGCTTGCTTCCGCCGTCCTGCTCGGCACGGTGGACGGGCTCACATTCCGTTCCGAGACCACCCTGCTCCAGGAACCGGGCACCGTCATGTGGGACGGTCTGCCCGTGCAGGTGCTCATGTCCCAGTACACCGCCTATCTCGACGGACGGATCACCGAGGTGGCCATCGACCGGTATGCCCAGGCCGACGATGGCTCGGTGTGGTATTTCGGAGAGGATGTCTACGACTACTCGGATGGGACGGTGTTCGTGACCGAGGGCACTTGGCTGGCCGGTCGGGACGGGCCCCCGGCGATGATCATGCCGGCGAACCCGACCGTGGGTGACGTGTTCCGAACCGAGAACATCCCGGGGATCGTGTTCGAAGAGGTGCGGGTGATCGCCGTCGACCAGACAGTGGATGGACCCAACGGCAAAGTCTCCGGTGCCATGATCGGTGAAGAGCTCCACCTCGACGGGTCCACCTCCCAGAAGGTGTTTGCACCCGGGTATGGAGAGTTCTACACGGCCTCCGACGGCGAGGTCGAGGCCCTCTCGATCGCGTCGCCCACGGACGCGTCGTCTGGCGCGGAACCACCCGAGCTCAAGGGTCTCCTCACCGGCGCCTGGGGTCTGGTGGAGAGTGCCCGGCTCGAGGAGTGGGTGGCGGCCGCAGCAGCTCTGGACAGGATGGCCGCCGATTGGGGCGTGCTCACCGACCTCACCTCGCCACTGGTCGCCGACCGGATGGATGAGGCGTTCGCCGACCTTGAAGCAGCGGTCGGGGAGGAAGATTCGGCCGGCGCCGTCCAGGCGGCTATCGACGTGGCGCAAAGCACACTGGACGTGGCGATGCGATTCTGGGTCCCGGCCGCAGTCGACTCTGCCAGGTTCAATCTGCACACCCAGCAATTGCGCGCCTTCGCAGCCGATGGTGACATGAGCGGCGCGACCGGTGAAGTGGCACTGCTCGAGTGGATACTGCAACGGATCATGGGATCGCTCCCCGGGGAGAGTCGGGTTGTGACCGTGGATCTCCTTGGGTCGCTGCGCTCCGCTACGAACGCCCGGAACCTCGGGGCGGCGGCCGACATCGCGGCTCGGCTCGGGGTGATGGTGCTGGGATGGCCACTCGATGGCGATTGAGTCGGTGGCCAGATCATCTGGCGGGTCGCGGCCGCAGACCCGGAGCCACGCCTGGCACTTGGGGCCGGCATCCGGTATGATCATGGTACCGGCGACTCAATCGCCATTCACTTCTGTTGCGGAGCGCCCGATCTGGCACCCGGTTTCCCTGCTGGACGAGTGATCGTCATCGCCCGCCATTTGCGGGCCTCATCCCTGGAGGATGTATGGATACCAGCAGGCGCAATGCCTCGATTGGCTTTGTCAGTACCTATTCGCCCACCGTGTGCGGAATCGCCAGTTTCACGGCGTCGTTGCTCGGTGGAGTGGCCGCTGATCGGGGTTCGAGGTTCGGCCTCGGGGTGGTCGATCTCACGGTGGGCTCTCGGCGCTCGATCGCTCCGGACGTGGTGTTTGCCCATCCGGTCGGCGATCCGAGTTCGCTCGAGACGGTCATCCGGGTCTTGAACTCCTACGACACGGTGTCGATCCAGCACGAGTTCGGCATCTTCGGCGGGCCGGACGGGGTCGAGGTCGTCGACCTGATCGAGGGCCTGTCCGTTCCCACAGCCGTGACGTTGCACACGGTGCTCGATCGACCCAGCCAGAATCAGCGATGGATCGTCGAGCAACTCGCCGCCCAAGCCGATCGGCTGGTGGTCATGAGCGAAACGGCTCGGGATCGCCTGGTGATGCGATACGGAGTCGATCCGGATTCGATCGAAGTCATCCCCCACGGCACCGACACCCTCTTCAGCGGACCCTCTCTGGCGACCGGTGTCCGCCCGCTGGTTCTCACCTGGGGGCTGATCGGACCCGGCAAGGGGTTCGAGTCGGTGATCGAGGCTTTCGCTGACCTGGTGGACATCGCGCCTCTCCCTCGATACCTCATCGCCGGCGCCACTCACCCCCACGTGGTGGAAAGCGCCGGGGAGGCCTATCGCCAGGGGTTGATCTCCCAGGTTCAGGGTTTGGGCCTGGAGGGCATGGTCGAGTTCGACGACAGGTACCTCGATCGGAACAGCCTCGCCCGGTTGGTTCGCAGCGCCGACATCGTCGTTCTCCCGTACGCATCCGTCGAGCAGGTCACCTCGGGTGTCCTGGTGGAGGCGATTGCCGCCTCCAAGCCGGTCGTCGCCACCCGCTTTCCGCACGCGGTCGAGCTGCTGTCCGACGGTGCCGGCATCACGGTGCCGCACGGCGATACCCAGGCGCTGGCTGCGGCGTTGCGCCGACTGCTGACCGACCGCTCGCTCACCACCCGGATGGGGAGCGAGGCTGGCAGACTGGCCGATGGATGGCATTGGCCGACGATCGGTGGGCGGTTCGGCGCCATGATGTCCGGGTTGCTCGAGGCCGACCGGCTGGTGGGCACGGGAGTCGAGGGTGCTCGTGTCACCACATGAACGGGCAGAGTCGGCGGGTCACCCCTCCGCCGGTTCCGGGCGAGTGACCCTGCCCCTCCCCTCCTTCCAGCACCTTCGGACCCTCACCACGGTGGGCGGGCTCTGGGAGCACGCCCGGATGTCCGCGCCCCGGATCGAGCACGGGTTCTGCACCGAAGACAACGCCCGCGCCCTCCTGGTGGTGGCCCGTGACCCGGCCGATCTGGTCGATCTGGCCGCCATCTACCTCGACTTCGTCCTCGAGGCGCGCACGCCCTCTGGCGGCTTTCGCAACCGACGCAACGCAGCCGGTGCCTGGACCGACGATATCGGAAGTGATGACAGCCAGGGACGGGCCTGGTGGGGTTTGGGGGTGGCGGCCCGGATGGGACCGACACCGACCATACGCAACGCGGCGCGAGGTGCATTTGCCACCTGTGCCGCCTTCGACTCGCCCCACCTGCGTGCCAACGCCTACGCCGCCCTCGGCGCCGCTGCCTTGTTGGAGGCGGACCACACTCACCCAGCCGCCACCGAGCTGCTCAGGCGCACATCCGCTGTGATCGCCGGCGCCTGCCGCCATCGGATTCCTTGGCCCGAGACTCGTCTCACCTACGACAATGCCCGCCTTCCGGAAGCGCTGTTGGCGGCCGGGGTGGCCCTGGACGACGACCAGCTGGTGGCGCTCGGCCTCCGACTTCTGGAATGGCTGGTCCGGGCCGAGACCCGCCTGGGCCATTTCAGCTTTGCCGCCTCGGTCGGTTGGGAACCGGGCGAGGCCCGTCCGGGATTCGACCAGCAGCCGCTCGAGGCCTGGGCGATGGCCGACGCCTGCCACCGAGCGTGGGTCATCACTGGTGAAGAGGCCTGGAAGGCCCGCGCCACCAGGGCAGCCCGCTGGCTGCTGGGTGACAACGACACGGGCATGACGCTCTACGACACAGCCACCGGCGCAACCAGCGACGGCCTCATGGAGCATTCGATCAATCAGAACCGTGGCGCCGAGTCGACCCTGGCGGGTATCGCCGCCTTGCAGATCGCAGAACGGTGTCGCTCCCAGGCCCGCCGGCGAGCGATCAGCTGATGGCGACGGTCCCGGTCGATCGCTCGACCGTTCGATTGGTGGCCGACCCGACGCGCCTCATCACCAAGCCCTACCTGCCGGCCGACCAGGGGCCGGTGGTCGGGCCGCACACGCGGCTCGAGTTGGTCATTCGCCGGGTGCTGTCCCTGACCTCCGCTGAGGTGCGCGCCACCAGCAAACAACTGCGGTCTCGTTTCGAGGGACGACATCCTGACCTCGACGCCGTCGTCGGGAGGGGCTTTTCGGCCGTGTCGGGACACGTTCCCGATGTCGCCGATGTGTCCGCCGAGGTGCGCTGGTTGATCGGCGCCTACTTCATGCACGAGTACTCCATCGAGGCGGCGGCGCTCACCAATCCCTCGATTGTGGTCGGTCCCGATCAGAGCGATGCTCCGAGCGACTCCGTCCGGGTTGTCGTCAGCCTGCGGGCCGTCGGCGAAGGCCATGTCTCATCGATCGAGTTCCGGTCAGGTCTGGTGGGTCCCGGTGGGGAGATCAGCCTCGACCCGCCAGGTACGCCGGTCACCGGTGATCGACGGTCGCCGCTCTTCGACAAGGAGTGGTTCACCGCCAAGCTCGACGAGATGGGCGCCATCGACGGCCTGGTGACCGAGGTGTTGGATCGTCTCGACGCCAGCTTCTCGCTTGGCCGCCTCGAGGAGGTTCTGGCGGGAATGATTCCGGAGGACGGTTCCTGGATCGTGGCGCTGCAGGTGGTTCAGATGATGCATTGGCTGGCATCGTCGTCGTACGAGCTGGCCTTCTCTCCCGACTCCGAACTGTCGCAGCGGGTGCTGTTCCCGAACGGCCCGATCGAGAGCCGGGGGATGGAAGACGCCCGGATGGTGCGATTCTCGAGACGGGACGGCACCTTCCGTTATTACGCCACCTACACGGCCTTCGATGGCTTCAGCATCCTTCCGCAGCTCATCGAAACGAGTGACTTCCAGACCTTCCGGATCGCCACCCTGAACGGTCTGGCGGCCAAGAACAAGGGAATTGCTATCTTCCCCCGACTGGTGGGTGGCCGCTACGCCGCACTGGCCAGGTCGGATGGTGAGAGCAACTACTTCATGCTCTCCGATGACATCCGGTTCTGGCGTACCGCAACCCGCATCCAGATCCCTGCCCGCCCGTGGGAGTTGATGCAGATCGGAAACGCGGGTGCACCGATCGAGACGGAGGCGGGTTGGTTGGTCGTGACCCATGGAGTCGGACCGATGCGTCAGTACGCCCTCGGAGCCATCTTGCTCGATCTGGATGATCCGACGAGGGTGATCGGCCACCTTCGCGAGCCCCTGTTGGAGCCATTGCCAGAAGAGCGCGACGGATACGTCCCCAACGTGGTGTACTCGTGTGGTTCGATCATCCACCGCGACAGGCTCGTGATCGCCTATGGAGCCTCCGACACCTCGACCGGCTTCGCCAGTCTCGAAGTGGATGCACTCCTGACGGAGCTGACCCGCCACTGAACCGGCTCCGTGTGACCGGATCGGTCCCGGCACGCCAGACGTCGTCACCTCCCCGGTTGCATCAGATGTTGGTGGATCTGGATGGTGAGAATCTGGACCTCTTCCGTGAGGCGGGTGTTGGCCTCGAGCAACTCGGTCAGGCTCGCCGATTGTCGAAGGGCGATCTCCTGGCGTTCGATGGTGGCCCTGGCCAGAGCCTCCCGGTGTTCGGCGTCGGCTTCTGTCAGCGCCTTGTCCCGATCTGCCTGCCTGGTCTGGGCCAGCAGGATGAGCGGAGCGGCGTAGGCGGCCTGCAGCGAGAAGG
>DAIOGO010000091.1:0-10447 GCA_036745195.1 Actinomycetota bacterium
CCGAGCAGCGCATCCACCACCAGGCTGATGGTGCCGTCGCCCCCGGCCAGGGCGAGAGGTTGTCCGGCCAGTTCGACCGCCCGGCGGCGCATGGCGGCCGCTCCTTCGACCACCTCGATGTCATGTTCCACCCCCGCATTCGCCAGCGCCGATGCCAAGCGGGGCAGATCGACACCCCGGCGGCCGGCGGCAGGGTTGACCAGGACTCTCCAGTGATGCCGCACGCTCCCTCCTCCCTGCTCCATCCCTAGGTCGTTCCCTGGGCGGCGACCACCCCTCGATCCATCAGGCGGAGGGCGATGGCGGCGTCGGCCGCAAGTTCGGGCACATTGTCACGCACCTGTCTGAGGAGGTCGACCAGTTGACGGCAGACGCGCACGAAGTCCCCCGGCGCCATCGCCGAGTCGGCGAGGTCGTCGAGTTCCTGCAGATTGGCCCAGGCCCAGGCGCCGGCCAGGAACCCGGGATCGGGGCGGCGGGTGACGGGCAAACGGAGAGAGCGCTCCTTCCTGGCCAGTTCCTGCCAGAGGATTTCGATGTCTTGATAGCGCATCTCGAGCTCCGGTGTCGGCCACACCGGCACCGATGGCTCCTCGGTGCGCGGCTCGAAGACGAACACGGACATCAGGGCGGCCAGTTCTTGCGGAGTCGTGTTCCAGAACAGACCACGCTCGGTCGACTCGGTGAGGAGCAAGTCGGATTCGTTGTAGAGGAAGCGGAGCCGCTCGCCGCGGGGCGTCAGCGACCAGCCGGCGACATAGGCCCAGTCATCCAGCAGCTGCTGGATGGCATGGAACTCCTCGACCAGGCCCACTCCCGACTGGCGCAACTGGCTGCGAAGCTGCTCGGCCCGTTTCTCGGTGCGGGCCGCCCTCCGCCAGGCCTTGACGTGCTCGGCCGCACGAGGACAGGCCGCTACCGGGTGGTCGGGGGTGACGGCTCCCCCCGGGGACGGAGCTTCGCCCGCCACCGGGACGGCACGGAGCCGGCGCTGCATCGTCGACTGGAATTTGCGATCGTTGGCGCGGAACTCCGCCGGCAGTGGGATCGTGCCCGAGCGGAAGGATCCCGCCACCACCTCCCCACCCGAGATGTTGGAGACCCGGCCGGTGGTACCCATCACCAGGAACCGCATCCCCTTCTTCCCCCGGTTGAGCTTGCGCAACACCACAAAACGCCCGGCCCGCGGCCCGCCCGGCACCTCGATCACGTCCCCGGGCTGGAGGCGGCCTGCCAGCTTCGTCCCCGGCGGCCCTTCCTGGGCGTCGAGCAGCCCCACGTACTCGGCTACCGAGCCCAGTTCGCATTCGGCCCTGGCCATCTCGTCGGGAAGCCGATCCTCCATCTCGACCAACCTGGCGGAGGCCTCGGTGTGGGCGCCGCGCCGCTGGAACTGGGCGAAGGACGCCGTCAGGAGTTCGTCCGCCCGCTCCCGCGAGTAGTTGGCAACCAGGTTGGCGGCCATGTTGTAGGTCGGCCGGAAACTCGACCGAAGGGGATTGCTGCCGGTGGAGGCGATCTGAACCACCTGGTCGAAGCGGACGAAACGGGTATGGAGGGTGACCCCGTATCCAATGTCGTCGATCCCTCTCCGTCCCGCCCGCCCCGTGAGCTGGGTGTAGTCACCGGGGCCGAGCAGGGAGTGCCCCTCGCCGTCGTACTTGGAGAGTGCCTCCAGCACCACCGTCCTGGCCGGCATGTTGATGCCCAACGCCAGCGTCTCCGTCGCAAAGACCACCTTCACCAACCCGAGCCGGAACAACTCCTCGACGGTCTCCTTGAAGGCGGGGACGAGCCCGGCATGGTGGCTCGCCACCCCGGCTTCCAGACCGGCCACCCAGGTGCCATACCCGAGGGCGGCGAGATCCCTGTCGCCGAGGTGCTCGGTTCGTTCCTCGACGATCGCCCTGATACGGGTGCGCTGGTCGGGCTCGATCAACTGGAGGCCGGCGTCGACCAGGTGGCGGACGGCGGAATCACAGCCCGTTCGGGAGAAGATGAAGTAGATGGCAGGGAGCATCTCGAGCCCGGCCAGGTGCTGAATGGTCTCGATCCGCCCCGGAGTCGAGAACCGAACCCTCCCCCTCTTCTCGAGCGAGAGCAGGTGCTCCAGCCTGGCGTTGGGTCGTTCCCGCCCGTCGCGGACGGTGAGCAGCGGAAAGAGTCGCAGCCGCTCTTCGCCGTACCGGTCCGCCAGCAGGTAGAGGCGCTCGAGCGGAACCGGACGATGGGCACTGACCACCAGCTCGACCGACGAGCGCCGCTCCGTCAGCCAGGCGGCGAACTCCTCGGCGTTGGCGACGGTCGCCGACAGGCACACCAGCTTCACGTGGGGCGGGGCGTGGATGATCACTTCTTCCCACACCGCGCCCCGGAAACGGTCCTGCAGATAGTGGACCTCGTCGAGGATGACGAACTCGACATCGTCGAGGGTCGAAGCGTCCGCGTAGATCATGTTGCGGAGCACCTCGGTGGTCATCACGATGATCCCTGCCCGCGGATTGATGACATTGTCGCCGGTGAGCAGACCCACCTCGTCGGGACCGTACTCGTCGACCAGGTCACCGTACTTCTGGTTTGAGAGTGCCTTGATCGGAGTGGTGTAGAAGCAGCGCCGACCACGCCGCCTGGCCAGATGGACCGCCATCTCCGCCACCAGCGTCTTCCCCGACCCGGTGGGGGCGGTGACCAGAACACTCGAACCCGCCTCGAGGGCGCCGGCTGCATCGCGCTGGAACTGGTCGGGTTCGAAGGGCCTCGAGGCCAGGAACTCGTCCAGGCTCACTTGCGGAGGAACAGCCGGATGAGCCAGTAGGTGACCTCGTAGAAGGCGTACAACGGAACCGAGAGCATCGCCAGGGTCACCGCATCGCCCGAGGGGGTGATGGCGGCAGCCACGATGACGATGATCAGCGCCGCCCACCGCCGCCCCTCCGCCAGCCTGGCCGATGTGACGAGTCCCGCGGCGGCGGCCGCGAACAGGACCACCGGGTACAGGAATGACACCCCGAACGCCAGCAGATAGCGGGTGACGAACGTGAAGTACTGACCGAGCTGGAAGTTGTTCTCGACGTCGGGGAAGATGTCGAGAAGGAACTGGAAGGCTCGCGGCATCGTGAAGTAGCCGAAGGCCACACCGCCGATGAACAGGGCCGTGCAGGCGCCGATGACAGGTACCACCCACTTGCGTTCCCGCTCGGTCAGCGCCGGGCTGACGAACGCCCAGATCTGATAGAGAATGACCGGGCTTCCGACCACGATCCCACCGAACATGACCAGTTTCAGCAGGACGCCGAACTGTTCGCCGGGGGCGAGAGCCTGAAATGAACAACGCTCACATGCCTCGAAATAGGGCATCTCGAGGGTCGCTTTGATCCAGCCCCGGAACACAAAGGCCACCACCGCCCCGAGGGCGATCCCAGCTGCCGAACGCACCAACCTCCAGCGCAGCTCATCGAGGTGGGACAGGATCGACGCAGGTTGATCACGGGTGGGCGTCGCCCCACTCATGTGACCGGCCCGCCGTCGTCCGAAAAGACCTGGCCGGTTCGTTCGATCTCAGCCAGGTCCTCGGCGGAGTCGGCGGCGGTCGGCCCGGCGACCGGGACCGGGCCCACCCAACGCAGCGGCGGGACAGGTGCGGCCTGAGCAGGCTCCGAACCGGGAGGGATCGGGCCGATCCAGCGGAGGACTGGGGCAGAGGCCGGTGCCGGCACCTCTGGAGTCTCCGGCCCGCGTGACTTGGGCAGTGCCGCCACCACCGCCGCCGCCGACTCACCCACCGCCTGCATCTCCATGATGGGCTTCTCCAGAGCGCTCCTGGCTTCGGTCAGTGGCGTCCGCAGATCCCGCTGGATGTCCTTCACCGGTTGGGTGATCTCTTGTTTGATCTGCGAGAGATCACCCACCTCGGCTTCCAGCCCGGTGCGCAGATCGGTGGCGGCTTTGCGCAGTTCACTGGCCCAACTCCCCAGTTTCCTGGCGACTCCCGGCAATCTCTGGGGGCCGAGAAGGATCAGACCGAAGAGCAGGATGTAGAAGATCTCCTGAGCTTTCACGCCGACCATCGTAGGCGGCTCACGTGGTCGGGCTCAGGTCAGGACGCGACGAAGCCCCGGCGGGTCGCTTCCATCCGGTGACGTCAGTCGGATGGATCACGCCCCGGCGGGGCTTCTCCGATCGCTCAGGTAGTGAGCAGCCCGATGGGGTCCGGTTCGCGGTGGAGGGCGGCCACGAACCGGTCGATCTCGGACTCTGTGATCGGGTCGTCGTTGATCACCTCGTAGGCGACGCCGGTGGCGAGCAGCACACTCACCACCCGAGCCGTTGCCGGCCGCCGCTGGATCGAACGGCATTCGGGGCAGGCGAATCGATAGGTCCCGGACTCACGGTTCGGGTCGAGCTCGAGCGCCAGATCAACCGGCCGCAGCTCTACGTCTCCGCAGTGATCGCACGTCGTCTTGATGGTGGTCATTTCGGTACTCCGCTGTTCCGCTTCCGGTTACAGGTATCGTCCGAAGGCCGGTTCAACTGAAGGAGAAAAGGAGCCGACTCCAAGAGGCTGCTCGAGCTCGCCGGCGACCCGCCCTCGGTCAGGCGGGGACGCCGTACTTCTCCAGGATCCGTGCCCGCAGTCGGTCGAGGGCCTCACCCACGACCGCTCCCTCGACGAGTGACCCTGTCGATCCCAGCCGGAGCAGGAGGCGGGCTGCCACGGTCGGTTCGAATGCCGAGAACTTCACCCGGATGACACCCCCGTCACGTGACAGCACCTCGACCGGGTAGTAGTCCACGACCCACTCGGCCCCGGGGAGGAGATCGATCACGGCGATCGCATCGTTCTCGCCCGGGGTGTACCGAACCTGAGGCTCCGGGAGGCGGGCCGGGGGCTGGAATGTCTCCTCGAGCAGCACCACCTCCTTGATTCGATCCACCCGGAACACCCGGTCGGCGCCCGCCCGCCGGCAGTGGGCGGCGACGTAGGTGTTGCCCAGGGAGGAGAACACCGTCCACGGCTCGATGTCCCTGGTCGTCACCTCGTCCGTGCTGAGAGCCCGGTATTCGATCCGACACACCCGACCTTCGGCCGCCGCCGTCCTCAGCAACGGTGCCAGGGTGGCGTCGACCTGCATGTCTACGGTCAGCACCTCCTCGTCGGGGGGGAGCAACGATCGACTCAGTTTGTCGACGGCCGACACGAGGGATTCGGAGGCCTGTCCCGACCCGACCATCGTCAGCCCGGCCGCCAGCAACGCCAGGGTCTCGGCCGGGTTGAGACGGGGCGCCACCCCGAAGTAGTCGGCGGTTTCGACGACCACCTCCTCGTCCTCGACGTAGGCGACCATCAGGTCACCCGGGCCATAGCCGGGCAGACCGCACACGAACACAAGGTCGAGGTCTGCCAGCAGTTCCTTCCTGGTGTAGCCGAAGCGCTCACACACCTCGGTCACGGTCGCCCCCCGGTGAGCGATCACCCAGGGCAGCATCGCCAGGATCCTGGTCAGGCGGTTGGTGGTACGGGCGCTCACGCCACCCCCCGCACCCGATCGATCACGGCCTGGCGCACCTCGGGGGGAGATATGACCTCTGCTTCTGCCCCAAAGGTGAGAAGCCAGCCGATGAAGGCGTCGAGGTGGGCGACCTGGAGTGTCACCTCGACCCCACCGTCGGGAGTCGGACGTCGCTCAACCGCTGGATCGAGTCTGCGATCGGCCCACCAGGCCGCCTCGGCATCGAAACGAATCACGACCGATACCCTGGCCTCCGAGCCCGCCTCCCACGGATGGGCGGCCAGCGCCTGTCGGACACTCACCCCCGGCGACCGGGCGAAGGCGTCGTCGCCCTCGACGATCTCGACCGCCTCGATCCGGTCGACCCGGTACACCTTGGTATCGCCTCCTTCCACCGCCGCCAGATACCAGTGGCCCATCCGGTGACCCAGACCGTGGGGAGCTACTTTGCGGCGGCGATCGCGATAGGTGAGCATGACGAAGTTCCGATCCACGATCGCCTGATAGAGATCGGCCAGGGTGTCCACCTCCGAGCCCAGCTCGGCGCCGAACGGCTCGATTGCGTCGGTGGTCTGCGAGCCCCCCAACTTGAGCAGGGCTTCCATTCCGGCGGTCTCTCCCCCGATGCGCACCACCTGGGCCGCCAGCCACAGCGCTGCCCGCTCCTCGTCATTCAGCCCCGGATCGGGCAGGCGGTACTCGTCGGGTGGGATCACATATCCGTGGTCGACCTCGAATGTCCCGGTCGCCCGGAGGTGGATCGGAATCCCGAGCCGGCGGATGAGATCCTTGTCGCGCTCGAACATACGCTTGAAGGCCTCATCGTTGTCCTGGTCGTAGCCGGCCACCGTGCGCCGGATCTCGTCGGCGGGAACCGGCCGGCCGACCGTCAGCAGGAACGCCAGCAGATTGAGGACCCGCTCGAGGACGTTCCTCATCGCCGCCGCCATTCGAGTCGAGAAGCCGATGACACACCCGCTTCATACACCAACGGGCGGCGCCGGCCAAGCACCCTGGTCGGGTTGGCCGTCAGAGGCTCTCGATCAGCTTGTCGACCCGGTCGTCGAACGCCCGGAAGGGGTCCTTGCACAACACTGTCCGCTGGGCCTGGTCGTTGAGCTTGAGGTGGACCCAATCCACCGTGAAGTCTCGCTTCTTGGCCTTGGCCGCCTTGATGAATGCTCCTCGCAGCCGGGCTCTGGTGGTCTGCGGGGGCTCGACCACCGCCCGGGCGATCCGCTCGTCGGTCACGACTCGTTCCATCATCCCCTTGCTCTGCATGAGGTAGAAGATGCCTCGGGACCGGTTGACGTCGTGATAGGCCAGGTCGAGCATCGCCAGCCGGGGCGAGCTCATCGGGATGTCGCGCCGGGTCCGGTACTCCTCGAGCATCCGGTACTTGGCCACCCAGTCGATCTCGCGATCGAGGTTCATCGGGTCCTTCTCGAGATTGGTGAGCAGGTATTCCCAGCGTTCCACCGCCGATTGGATCTCGAGCGGAAACCCGACGTTGCGCGCAAACCGCAGGGTCTTGTCGAGGTACTCCCACTGGAGGTCGAGTGCCGACAGTTCGCGGCCGTTGGCCAGCTTCACCTTGCGGCGTCCGGTCATGTCGTGGGCAATCTCGCGAATCGCCCTGATCGGGTTCTCCAGTGTGAGATCGCGGAACACCACGTCCCGCTCGATCATGTGGAGCAGGGCGGCCATGGTCCCCACCTTCACGAACGTGGCGTATTCGCTCATGTTCGAGTCCCCGGCGATCACGTGCAGACGGCGAAACCGCTCGGCGTCGGCGTGCGGTTCGTCGCGGGTGTTGATGATCGGGCGGCTGCGGGTGGTCGCCGAGGACACCCCCTCCCAGATGTGCTCGGCCCGCTGGGAGATGGAGAACTGGGTTCCCCGCGGGGTCTGCATGAGCTTGCCCGCCCCCAGGAACAGCTGCCGGGTCACCAGGAAGGGCAGCAAGGTCTCGACCATCTTCTGGAAGTCCTTGTGCCGGGAGATCAGGTAGTTCTCGTGGCACCCGTAGCTGTTGCCGGCAGAGTCGGTGTTGTTCTTGAAGAGGTAGATGTCGCCTTTGATGCCTTCCTCTTCGAGACGGCTCTGGGCCGACGCAACCAGGTTCTCGAGGATGCGTTCTCCCGCCTTGTCGTGGGCCACCACGTCGGAGAGCCGATCACATTCGGGGGTGGCGTATTCGGGGTGGCTGCCGACGTCGAGATAGAGGCGGGCGCCATTCTCCAGAAAGACGTTGGATGACCGGCCCCAGCTGACCACCCGCCGGAACAGGTATCGGGCGACCTCGTCGGGACTCAGACGTCGTTGCCCGCGGAGGGTGCAGGTCACTCCGTACTCGTTCTCCAGACCAAAGATCCGGCGATCCATCCGGTCAGCCTATCGGGAACCGGCGGATGCGGGGGGAGTTGAGATCAGGAAGGCGCCGTGAGGTCCTCGGGTTTGAGCCGGTGGAACGCCCTGCGCCCATTCGAAGTGTCGAGCACCGCCGCCTCCCAGCCCTCCGATTCGCGACCTTCGGCCTCGCGGAACCCGCCAATGGCGGCCTCGATCGCCTCCTGGCGGGTCATCCCCTCCCGGAACCGGCTTCGTACCGCCGTCTCGAGCGCCTCACTCTTTCCCCCGATGGCGGCCACATCGCGCTGGTCGTGGAGCGTACCGTCGTAGGTGATCCGGAACATGCGGCTGTCGGCCTGTCCGGCCCCCACCTCGCAGATCAGGATCTCCACTTCGAACGGCTTCGGCTCATGGCTGAAGATCTGACCGAGGGTCTGAGAGAACCCGGTGGCGAGGCCCATGGCGGTCACATCGGCCCGGCTGTACAGATAGCCCATCAGATCGGCCTGGCGGATTCCGGCCTTGCGCAGGGTCTCGAATTCGTTGTATTTGCCCACCCCGGCGAAGGCCACCCGGTCGTACACCTCACTGATCTTCTGGAGCGCTCGCGAAGGGTTCTCGGCGAGCAGGAGTATCCCCTGGGCATACTCGACCGCCACGATCGACCGACCACGGGCGATGCCCTTGCGGGCGAACTCGGCCTTGTCCCTGACCAGTTGCTCCGGTGCGACGTAGAAGGGAACCGTCATCTGATGGACTCCAGCGCCCGCTCGGCCATCGGACGAAGTTCGTCGTCGGTCACCTCGACACCCCCGTCCCGGTCGATGACGAGCACGTTGGGGAAGATGCCCCGTCGCAGGTCCGGTCCACCGGTGGCGGTGTCCTCGGTGGCGGCCGCCACCAGGGTCTGCACCGTCAACTCCACCGCCTCGACCCGGGAGAGGTCAGGGCGCCAGGCGGTTCGCAAGAAGGATTTCGCCAGCCTCGATCCCGACCCGGTCGAGCCGAACTCGATCTCCTCGTAACGGCCGCCGACGACGTCGAAGCTGAAGAGGCGGCCCCGCCCCTCGAACTCGTCGTACCCGGCGAAGAGCGGGACCACCACCAGTCCCTGCATGGCCATCGGAAGCTGGCCCCGCACCATCCTGGCGAGGAAGTTGGCCTTGCCCTCCAGGCTGAGACGGAGGCCTTCGATCTTCTCGTAGTGCTCGAGTTCGGTCTGGAACAGACGAACCATCTCGATGGCGATCCCGGCGGTGCCGGCGATGGCGACCGCCGAGTGGCGATCGGCCTGGAAGACCTTCTGGATCGTGCGATGGGCCACCAGGTGGCCTTCGGTCGCCTGACGGTCGCCGGCCATCACGACGCCGTCGACGAACTGGACCGCCAGCACGGTGGTTCCCTCGGGGGCATTGACCACCGACCCGACCGGCACCTCCCAGCGGGGGGAGGAACCAACCGATGCCAGTAGCTCGACGAAACTCGATCCGGGAAGGGGCACGTCCATGGGGAGGACGCGGTCGAACGGAACCCTCACTGGCCGCCCTTCTGGACATAGTTCTTGACGAATTCCTCGGAGTTCTCCTCCAGCACGGAGTCGATCTCGTCGAGGAGGTCGTCGATGGCCTCGGTGTCGATCTCGGATTTGGTGGCCTCGACCTCGGTTTCGTCCGTCTCGGGGGTCTCCCGGGGGCGGGCTCGCTCTCGTTCAGCCATGGCTCATTCCTCCTAGTGCTTCGATCAACTCGGCGGCGTCATCGACACTCTCGAGCAGGTCTCCGACCCGGGTGATGTCACCCCGAAGCGGTTCCATCATAGGAATACGCTCGAGATGCCTCTTTCCGGTGTCGAAGACCAGCGAATCCCAGTTGGCGGCGACCAGCGACTCCGGGAACCGGCTGACGCACTTTCCCCGGAAGTAGGCGCGGGTTCCCTCCGGAGGGTGCACCATCGCCCGGGTGATCTCCTCCTCCGAGAACAGCCGCCGTATCAGCCCTCGGTCGAGGAGACGCTCATAGGGGCTCCGGGCGGGGTCGATGTCGTGATAGAGCAGGTCGATGACCCGCAGCTTGTGGTCCTGCCACGACAGCCCGTCCCGATCGACGTACTTCTCGATGAGTTGCTTCTTGGCAACCCAGTCGAGGCGGTCGCCACACCGGCCCGGGTCCACTTCGAGGTCCTCGAGCACCGATCGCCACTCGTCGATGACCCAGCTCCACACCGGGCCATCGAGTTCGCTCTCGACGTACTTGGACAACCATTCCAGGTAACGACCCTGGATCTCGAGGGGGGTGGCCGTGCCTCCGCCGTCGAGGGAGACCGGGGCGAACGGATCATGGCTGATCCGCC
This sequence comes from Actinomycetota bacterium, assembly GCA_036745195.1. Lineage (GTDB taxonomy): Bacteria > Actinomycetota > Acidimicrobiia > Spongiisociales > ZC4RG35 > JBFHRE01. The sequence goes on from DAIOGO010000091.1 coordinate 10,212, forward strand.
AGCACGCCTGGACCGGGTCCTGGAGCTCGATCGGGTCGGGCAGTGCCTTGTCCTCGAGCGCCGCCAGGAAGATGGACGTGACACCGAGCTTGAGCGCTATCTGGACCTGGGAACGGTTGGCGTCGCCGATGATCACATGGAGACGGCGGTAACGACTCGGGTCGCCATGCGGTTCGTCCCTGGTGTTGATGATCGGGCGCTTGAGGGTGGTCTCCAGCCCCACCTCCTCCTCGAAG
>DAIOGO010000092.1:0-10313 GCA_036745195.1 Actinomycetota bacterium
ACGCATGACGCATGGCGGTCTTATCACTCTCAACCCTCGATTGCTAACCTGGCGGCCGATGGACGACCGGATCGAGGAGCGACGCAACGAGATCCTCCGGGCGCTGGTGGAGGAGCACATCCGAACCGGCGAGCCGGTCAGTTCCCGCGCGGTGCTGGAGGCGACCGGGTTGGGGGTATCCGGAGCCACCATCCGCAACGAGCTGTCTGCGCTCGATCGCGAGGGTTACGCGGTCCAGCCCCATACCTCGGCCGGGAGGGTTCCCACCGCCAAGGCCTACCGCTACTACGTGGACCACCTCACCCCTGCCCGATTGCGGCCATCGACCCAGCTGCACATCGCAGACTTCTTCTCCTCGGTCCAACTCGAATTGGGTCGGCTGCTGAAAGCGACCACCGATCTCCTGTCCGAGATGACCCACTTCCCGGCCGTCGCCATCAGTCCCGGTCCGGTCGGGGAGCAGGTTCGGTCGTTGAGTGTCGTGCAGTTGGGCGCAGAGACTGCGTTGATGGTGCTCGTGACCAGTTCGGGGCGGGTGAGTCAGGAGTTGATCCGCTTTCAAGCCGGTTTGACCGCCTCCGACCTGGAGGAGGTGGAACGGGTGGTGGCCGCATCGGTGGTCGGCCTCGAGCTCGGTACCGAGGCGCTGCCCAACCTGGGCGCGCTCGACGGGCGCTTGCGACCGGCAGTGGCCGAAGTGCTCGGGGCGGTCAAACGAGCCGAACGGCACACCGCCGACATCTATGTGGGTGGCACCCGGCAGATGGCGACGGTCTTCGACAACCTCGCCACCGTCCATCGGGTTCTCGAAGTGTTGGAGGGGGAGGCACGGATGCTCGAGATCTTCGCCGGCGCCGCCGGCACCAGTATCCAGCTGGGTACCGAAATGGGTATGTCGGAAGATGTCGACATGGCCGTGGTCTCGTCGAGCTTCCTGAGCAAGTCGTCGGTCGGCCGGGTCGGGGTCATCGGGCCGATGCGGATGGATTACAAGAAGGTCATCTCCACCGTGGAGAGCGTGAGTCGCGAGTTGGGCGACCGGATCGGTTCCTGAGGGATGGCCGTCGACTACTACGCCCTCCTTGGCGTGCCCCGCAACGCCTCGATCGAGGACATCAAGAAGGCGTTCCGGCGGCTTGCCCGCGAAACCCACCCTGACGCCAATCCCGGCGACGCGGCGGCCGAGGCCAAGTTCCGCCAGGTGGCGGAGGCCTACGAGGTCCTGTCAGATCCCGATCGCCGCCGGCGTTACGACCGTGGGGACACCATCGACCTCGGGGATCTGTTCGGGGGAGGCTTCGGTGGCTTCGACGATCTCCTGCGATCGGTATTCGGCGACAGCGGGCTCTTCACCCAGTCGCGGGCACCCAGCCGGCCCCGGGGCAGGGACATTCTCGCCAGGGCTGAGATCGATCTGGCCCACGCCGCCTTCGGTGGCGACGCCGAAGTGTCGTTTCGCACCAATGTCGTGTGCAGCGCCTGTCAGGGCGAAGGTGCCGAGCCCGGCAGCAGTCGCCTCGAGTGCGGCGGGTGCAATGGCACCGGTGTCGTCCGGGTTGCGCGGCGCAGCCTGCTCGGCACGGTGCAGACCGTCGGAACCTGCCCCACCTGTGGCGGTTCCGGCGATGTGATCGCGGTGCCGTGCAAACGGTGTGCCGGCGCCGGGGTCAATTCCGAGAACCGAACGGTCAAGGTCGAGGTGCCTGCCGGCGTATCGACCGGTACCCGTCTTCGTCTCAACCGGGAGGGTGAGGCCGCTCCGCGGCAGGGGATACCGGGCGACCTGTATGTCGAGATTTCCGTCCGCCCAGATGCCCGATTCGAGCGCGAGGGCGACGACCTCATCCACCGGGTTTCGATCGGGGTGGCCGAAGCCGCCCTCGGAACCACCCTCGAGATCCCCACCCTGGAGGGGTCAGCCGAGAAGGTGTCTCTCGAGCCTGGAACCCAACCCGGAACGATCCACCGGATCACCGGACGGGGGATGGCCCGGCTCGGCCGGCGGGGACGGGGTGACCTGGTGGTGGGGATCTCGGTCGATATCCCCACCGACCTGTCGCTCGAAGAAGAGGACCTCTTGCGACGGTTCGCCGAATTGCGCAAGGAGCACCCGGCCGACGGCCGCCGCCGGCGGCGGCGGTGATGGGACACATCCCGCACGTCCTGATCGATGACTTCGGGGCGGGCGCGACCATCCCGCTCACCCCCGGGATGATCCATCATCTGACTCGAGTCCTTCGCCGCCGGAGCGGGGACCCGGTCTCCTACACCGATGGGCGGGGACTGATCGGCGAGGGTGTGCTCGAGGCGGAGTCGATCCTCCGGGGGGCGGAGCGGGTGGTTGCGCCTCCCGCGGTGACGGTGACGGTGGCAGTGGCGCCGCCCGCCGAGCGCGACCGTGCCCGCTTCCTGGTCGAAAAGCTGGCAGAGCTCGGTGTCTCGAGGTTGGTGTGGGTGACCACCCGCTTGGTTCAGGCCGCCGCCCCTCCGGCCGGCAAGGTCGAGGCGTGGGCACGGGCCGCCCTGGAGCAGAGCCGGGGGGCCTTCTTGATGGAAGTCGAACCGGGCCGGATCGAAGACCTCGAGCGCCCGCTGGTGGCGTGCGACCCAAGCGGGGGGTCGTTCCCGGTCGGGCTCGACCGCGTCACGGTGCTGATCGGACCGGAAGGTGGTCTGGTCGAGGCGGAAATCCCCCGAGATGCCACCCGCGTCACGTTGGGACCACGTATCCTGAGGATCGAGACGGCGGCGGTCGTCTCCGCCGGGTGCTTGCTATGTCGGTGACGGAAAGTAGGCCACGACCACGTTCCGTGACCTACACTGATCGATGGCCGGCGAAGCAGGGAGGGCTTGAATGGTCAATGAGGAAATAGAGAACGAGGCCTTCAATCGCGGGTTGGGTGAGCGCCTGCGGTTGGCGCGCCGTTCCCGTGGGTGGTCCTTGACCGACGTCGAGGTGATCTCCAACGGGGAGTTCAAGGCCTCCGTGGTGGGCGCCTACGAGCGCGGGGAGCGATCGCTCACGGTGCACCGGATGGTCCGACTCGCCGCGGTGTACGCCATCCCGATCGAGTCGTTGCTCCCACCCCCCATCGACCGACGCGACACACTGATCGACCTGACCTCGCCCGAGTTGGAGGACCACGCCGATGGCGCCCTCATGGAGCGGTATCTCGGCTCGATCCAGATGATGCGGCGGTCGGAGGCTGGAGAACTGGCCATCCGCAGCTCCGATCTCAGGTTGTTGTCGATCATGCTCGCCGAGGACCGAAGCCAGGCGCCACGGGAGCCTTGACGATCGCCACGATCGCCGGCGACGTTTGACGCTTCGACATTCGGCCTCGGGGCCGTATCATCTCCGTCAACGCGTGACACTCGAACTCTCCGAACGTCGTCTTCGCGTCCCCTCCAACCATCTCATGCTCGAGTTGTTGGGTCAGGCGGACGTGCATCTCCGCGCCATCGAGTCGGCATTCCCCTCGGTGCGCCTGGTGGCGCGGGGCAACGAGTTCGGGATCAGCGGACCGGAAGAAGCAGTCGAGTCGGTCGAGACGGTGCTCAATGAGTTGTTGATCCTCGTTCAAGAGGGTCAGGACCTCGGTCACGGCAAGGTCGCCCAGGTAGTCGAGATGGTGCGCGACCGGGTTCCCAGCCCGGCCGGTGTGCTCTCCGAAGGTATCCCGGTGGGGCGGGGCAAGGTGGTGCGGGCCAAGACCCGTGGGCAGGCCCGCTACATCCAGGCGATCCGCGACAACACCCTCACCTTCGGAATCGGCCCGGCCGGAACCGGCAAGACCTACCTGGGTATGGCGGCGGCGGTGGAGGCGCTGGTTTCGGGTTCGGTTCACAGGATCGTCCTGACGCGCCCGGCGGTGGAGGCCGGAGAGCGGCTTGGCTTCCTGCCCGGTGATCTGACCCAGAAGATCGACCCGTACCTGCGTCCGCTCTACGACGCCCTGTGGGACATGCTCGGGCCCGACGAGACCGGCAGACTGCTGGAACGGGGGACCATCGAGATCGCACCGCTGGCCTACATGCGCGGTCGAACGCTCAACGATGCATGTGTTGTCCTCGACGAGGCCCAGAACACGTCGCAAGAGCAAATGAAGATGTTTCTCACCCGCCTCGGGTTCAATTCCAAGATGATCATCACCGGAGACGTCACCCAGACCGATCTTCCCAGTCAGAAGATGTCCGGTCTGGCGATGGCGCGCCGGGTCCTCAGCGACATTCCCGGGGTGGCGTTTTGCGAACTGAGCTCCAAGGATGTCGTGCGGCACCGGATCGTGGCCGCCATCGTCGAGGCGTATCAACGATTCGAGGAGAACGGCGGTGAGTAGGCCCGGCCTGGTGCGCCTGGTCTCGCTGGTTTCGACGGTCGTCCTCTGCTGGGCGGCGCTGTCGATCGGTCGTGAGTCGTCGGGTTCGGCGCTGGTTCCCGGCAACCTCGCCGTTCGTACGTACACCGCTGCCACCACCGCCGACGTCGAGGATGCCGAGGAGACGGAGCGGAAGCGAGAAGGGGCGGCTGCTGCGGTTGCGGTGGTGTACTCGAACGATGTCGCTTCCGAGGAAGGCGTTCGGCGGCGAGTCGACGAACTCCTGGCGCTGGTGGGCGAGTCGATCCTGGGTGATTCTGCGTCGGGGTCCGAAGAGGTCGAAGACCTGGTGCCTCCGGTAGTCGACACCTCCGCCGGCACCGAGGTGGTTTCGACTGCGGTACTGACCGGGAGACTGTTCTTCGATGTCGACGGCGACCGGGTACTCGAAGAAACGGAAACCGACTCCTACCGGACCGACTTCGGGTTGGCCGGGGTGGGGGTGGCCGCCATCGGCGATTCGGCGGTCGTTCGCGGCGTCACCGGGGCAGACGGGAGTTACACCCTGGAAGTGCCCACCGGCGAGATCCGGGTGGTGGTTGACGCCACCTCGGGTGATCTGCCCGAAGGTGTTGTCGCCGACCCGGCGGCGGTGACCGTCGATTGCACCGCCGGTGAGTGCTCGGCCGACGCCCTGATCGCCCGAGCCGACTTCCTCGATCTGGATTCGGTTGTGGCCGGACTGCAGCAGGCGACCAGGGTCGACGGTTCCACCCTGGCAACCCTGGCACTGCTCGCCCAGCGCGACTTCGTGGCGTCCCTCTCGGGCGATGTCGCCAGCCCGCTGGTGGACCAGATGCGGTTTGTCATCAAGACCCGGCTCGACACCGAATTCCGGGCGGGCATCAAGCAGGAGGATCTGCCGACGGTCAGATCCAATCTCCAGGGCAGTCCGCCCCTCATCCAACCACCGTTCCCGGCCGATCTCCTCGAGGCCAGCCAGCTGGCGGCGGCCGGGGTCATCGACACCTACCTAGTCCCCAATTCGTTCCCCGACGAGGTCGCCACCGAAGCGGCACGGGAGGAGGCTCGTTCGCAGGTCGAGCCGGTGAAGGTGACCGTTCTCGCCGATCAGAAGATCGTGGACGAGGGTGAGCCGCTGGATGCGTTCATGATCGAAGCGATCCTCAAGACCGACGCCGACAGGGGTGACGCGGTGCCGCAGGCGGCTCTGGCCACCGTGGTCTCCGTCCTGGTGGCGGTTCTCGCCTACTACCTGGCACGGTTCCGGGCGCAGTTCTGGGCCAAGCCGCGGATGGTCACCCTCTTCGGAGGCCTGCTGGTGCTCGCCGCCCTGGCGGTGCGGGGAGCCTCGGCGATGGAGGCGGCCGCGTTCAGCATCTATGCATTGCCGGCCGTCGCCTTTGGCTACTTGGCCGCCGTCCTGTTCGACAATCGGATGGGGACACTGATGGCGCTCGGGATGGCGGTGCTGGCGGCGGCCGGGACCCAGCAGACGGGCATCACCGTCTACGCCCTGCTCGCCACCCTGGCGCCACTCGGGCTGGTGTCTTCGGCCAGCACCCGGCATGCCTACCGCAACTCGGTTGTCATCTCGGCGGCGATTGCCGGGGTGATCGCAGCCGCCACCGCCTGGTTGTTCTATGCCGACCCCAACACCAATCCCTTGCCGGAGATAGGTCAGGCGGCGGTGTGGGGGTTCGGGGTGTCTCTCGTCGCCGCCCTTCTGATCCAGCCGGTGCTGGCGATGCTCGAGTCCTGGTTCGACATCACCACCACGTTGCGCCTGCTCGATCTGACGGACAGGAATCACGAGGCGTTGCTGGTGTTGCAGGACAAGGCCTTCGGTACTTTCAACCACTCGCTGATGGTCGGCACACTGGCCGATGCCGCCGCCCGGGCGGTGGGAGCCAATGCGCTGCTGGCGCGGGCCGCCGCCTATTACCACGACCTCGGAAAGACCGAGAACCCCCTCTTCTTCATCGAGAACCAGTTCGGCATCTCCAACCCTCACGACGACCTGACCCCGGAGGAGTCGGCCGAGGTCATCCGTCGCCACGTTCTCGACGGTCTCGAACTGGCGAAGAGATACCGCATTCCGACCGAGGTCACGGAGGGGATACTCACCCATCATGGCGACGGCATCATGCGCTACTTCTACGAGAAGGCCCGTTCCAATCGGGGCGGGGATGTCGACATCGCCGACTTCAGGCATGCCGGCCACAAGCCCCGCTCGCGGGAGATGGCCATCGTGATGCTGGCCGACTCGGTCGAAGGAGCGTGCCGGGCTGCCTTCCGCGATGAGGATCCTTCGGCCGATGTCATCGCCAAGGTGATCAACCGTGTAGTCGACGAGAAGGTCGGTGACGGCCAACTGTCGGAGTGCGATCTGACGATGGGCGAGTTGACGAGGGTGCGCGGCGCCTTCCTCGACGCCCTGGTCGGTCACTACCATCAACGTATCGCCTATCCGAATTTCCCCGGAAGCTGAAGTGGACATTCCCCGACAACACAGGCTTCGTCGATGAGGATCATCGACGAGCAACCCCTGCCGGTCGACGTCGATCATCTGCTGGAGGTGCTCACCACTGTCATCGAAGCGGAGGGTTATCCGGAGGGAACCGAGGTGTGTGTCACGTTGATCACCGACGACGAGATGGCGCGTCACCACCTCGAGGCGATGGGATTAGCCGGCCCTACCGACGTCCTCTCCTTCCCGATCGAGATGCTGTTGCCGGGAGAGCCGCCGCCGGCCCACGACGGCGGACCGCCGCTGCTCCTCGGTGACGTCCTCATCGCTCCCGCCTACATCCAGGTGCAGGCCGCCGAATACGCCACCACCTTCGTCGCCGAACTGTCGCTCATGGTCGCGCACGGGGTTCTCCATCTGATGGGTTACGACCATCAAGCCGATGAAGACGCCGAGGTCATGGAGGGCAGGGAGCGCGCCATACTCGCCGAGTTCGGTCTTCCCCGCCGATGAGCTGGGTCCTCGTCGTTCTCGTGCTGATGGTGGCTGCCACGCTCCGGCTTGGCGCCTCCTCCCTGATCGGAACCGCCCAGGCCGATGCCATGCGGGCCTCGTTCAGCGGGGTGAAGGGAGCTGCCCGGGCGGCCGACCTCGTCGAGCGACGAGATGTCATGGTGCAGGCTGTGGCAGTGGTCCACAGCACCCTGCTGGTGGTGGCGACCCTGTGTGCCGTTTGGGCCGTGGACCGGGCGGAAGGAGGAGTTCTGCGCGGGGCGGCCCTGGCCGGGGTAGCGGCGGCGGTGGTGGCCGTGGGTGATGTGATCCCGCGGGTGGTCGGCCGGGCCCGCCCGGGCAGGATCGGGTACGCCCTCAGCCCACTGGTCGAGACGGCCATCCGGCTGGGCTCCCTTGTCACCGAGGCGACGGTGTCGGTCGAAGACGAGTCGCCGGCCGCCGAGGCGGCCGCCGAGTCGGAGACCCAGGAGCGTGAGCTCATCAGTTCGGTGCTCGAGTTCTCCGAGACACTGGTTCGAGAGGTGATGGTCCCTCGCACCGAGATGATCACCCTCAATGTCGGAGACGACCTGGACTCGTTGCTGGCGGCCGTCAACGAGCACGGGTATTCCCGGTTCCCGGTCATCGACGGCAACATCGACGACATCGTCGGGATCGTGATCTTCAAGGATCTGGTGAGGTTGTTCGGCGGCGGGGTCGGTCCCGGCAAGGTCGGCGATCTTCTCAGACCGGCGGTGTTCGTGCCCGAGACGAAGCGGGTGTCGGATCTGCTGCGGGAGATGCAGGCTTCGAAGGTCCACTTCGTCGTGGTCATCGACGAATACGGATCCACCGCCGGTGTGGTCACGCTGGAGGACCTCCTGGAGGAACTGGTCGGGGAGATCGTCGACGAATACGACGAGGAGGAGCCGCTGGTTCTCCGGCTCGGCGACCATTCGTGGCAGGTCGACGGCAGCATCGACATCGACGAGCTGTCCGACGTCATCGGGGTGGAGCTACCCGACGAAGAATGGGACACCGTGGCCGGTCTGGTGCTGGGGCTGGCGGGGAGGATCCCGAAGGAGAAGGAGCACTTCGAGGTGGCCGGGGTGAGCCTGACGGTGGCCGGGCTGCAGGGTCGTCGGGTCACAGCGGTGCGGGTTGATGTGCTGGGGCGATCGGGCACGCCTCAGGAGGCCCGATGAGATCCGGCTTCGTCCCGGTGGTGGGACGGCCCAATGTCGGCAAGTCCACGCTGGTGAATGCATTGGTGGGCGAGAAAGTCTCGATTGTTTCGACCCGGCCCCAGACCACCCGTAATCGGATCAGGGGGATCATCAACGGGACAGACCATCAGATCGTTCTCATCGACACCCCCGGCCTGCACAAGCCGCGCACCGAACTCGGTCACCGGCTCAACGCCGGCGTGTACCGGACCCTCGGCGAGGCCGACGCGGTGTTGTTCGTGATCGATGCCACCCAGGCGATCGGCCCCGGCGACCGGATGGTGGCCGCTCGACTCAAAGACACCCATGCCGAAGTGGTGGTCGCGGTCAACAAGGTCGACGCCGCCTCCCGGATCCAGGTCACCGAACAACTGGCAGAAGCCGGCGCCTGGGATTTCGCCGCGTACCTCCCGGTGGCCGCCAAGACCTCGGTCGGGCTGCCACCACTCCTGGAGGAGTTGGTGAAGAGAATGCCCGAAGGACCTTCCTACTTCCCGTTGGGCGAGGCCTCCGACCTTCCCGAACATGTGCTGGTGGGTGAGCTGATCAGAGAGAAGTTCCTCGATCGTCTTCGGGACGAGTTGCCCCACTCGTTGATCGTGGTTGTCGACGACATGCAGGCGGAGGAGAGTGGAATGCTGATCATCACCGCCCGGGCGGTGGTGGAGCGGGATTCACAGAAGGGGATCGTCATCGGCAAGGGTGGGGTGATGCTTGCTACCGCCGGGACCGAGGCCAGGCACGAACTGGAGACCCTGTTCGGTGTCAAAGTCCATCTCGATCTGCGAGTGGTCGTCGAGGAGGAATGGCAGCGTCGCCCCGACCTGCTCGATCGGTTCGGCTTCTCCGACAGCGATGGGTGAAACCACGGCACCGGCGAGAGGCGCTAGGTTCTGAGTCATGGAAACCCGGCTTGCCGTCCCCCATCCCTCCCGGGTGGCCGAATTGGCCAGGGCAGATGAACCGGCCAGGGCGGCGCTCGAATTCGCCCGATTCGTCGATCCCCATCTCGAGGTCGAGCGGTATCTCGGGAAGCTCGATGCGATGGCGGGCGCAGTCAAAGGAGACGGGCATCTCGCCCTGCGTCGGGTCATCTCGATCACCCAGGGGATCGGTGGCAATGTCGAGGACTATCACAAACCCGACAACTCGCTCCTCAATCGAGTCCTCGACTCCCGCCGTGGCATCCCCATCTCGCTGTCGCTCATCTGGATCGAAGTGGGGAGGAGATGCGGAATCGACGTCGTCGGCGTCGGGCTTCCGGGTCATTTCGTCGTTTATGCCGCCGGCCAGATGTGCGATCCGTTCCACTACGGCGAGGCGATCGGCTTCGACGAGGCCGCCTCCCTGGTGGCAACCGCTCTCGGCGGCCCCCCCCGGCTCGACAAGAGCTGGCTGGAACCGGTGACCTCGGTGGATCTGATTCGACGGATGTTGCGGAATCTGGAATCCACCTACGCCGACATGGGCTCCGAAGAGGACCTCGAATGGGTCCGCTCCTGCCTGGAAGCCTTCTAGCCGTCCTGCGCCTTGCGTCATGCGCCTTGCGCCGTGCGCCTTGCGTCTTGCGCTGGGGCAGCGATCGGGCATGGGCTATCGGGCATCGGCCTCCAGGCAACCAGACGGACGTCCGGTGACAGTTGGACGGGGTTCTGTCTCTCCCCCCTCGACCGAACGGAGTGAGGGAGTTTGGGGGGAGTACCCCGAAGGGGGGAGGGGGGCACGGCCCGACTGTGCTGTGACGCGTCCCGAGGCGCCAGCGCCCGAGCCGAAAGCCGATCG
>DAIOGO010000093.1:0-1863 GCA_036745195.1 Actinomycetota bacterium
GAAGTGTTTGGCCTGGCCGCACATCTCATCGTCGAACACCAGCTTGGGAAGGCTGAAGGCGAGCACGAAATCGAGCATTCCCGGGCCTGACACCGAGTTGACCCCGGCCAGGGCGGCCAGCAGGGCACTCCCGAAGGTCTCCGCCCCGGCCTGGGCGTCGACCAGCTTGGCGTCGGAGAGGGCCATGTAGGTCTGGGTGGGGAGGCCGAGATACTTGGCCACCTCGACATAGGCGAGATCGAGACGCATCGCCTCCACCGCCGCCATCGGCGAGCTGGCCGCCTTCATGTGGAAGGCGGCCGGCGCCCCCCCGAACAGGACCGGAGCCCCCGGGCGGATCAATTGGGCCATGGTGATCCCGGCCAGGACGTCGATGACGTGGAACACGGTGGCGCCCACCAGCGTGACGGGAGCGATCAGACCCATCAGGGTCACCGGCACGATCTCCACCGGGATACCGGCTTCGACACAATCGAGCAGGTTCTGGCAGGAATCCTCCCCGTAGCGGAAATTGCCCGTCGCGGTCACGGTGAAGATGCTCATCGGGCGGGCCAAGAGGTCGGCCCGATCGCGGCGGAAGAGCTGCATCATCTCGGCCATCCGGGGGACGCCGTGCTCGGTGAATGCACCGGACACCACCGGCTTCTTGGAATTGGTCAGTGACATGTACAGCCGCCAGGCGTCCGACACATTCGCCTCGATGTCGCCGGTGGAGAAGGCGGTGGCGAGGTAGGAGATGTTGGGGAGGCCGTCGCCCAGTCGGACGTACTCGACAAAGTCGGCCGAGGTGGCCGCCCGGGTGACCTGATCGCGATAGTCCAACACCTTCAGCCCGCTCGACCCGGGGACGAAGTGGACACGGTCCCCGCCCAGGTCGGCGTGGAGGGCCCCGTCCCGGTCGTAGAGGTGCACCGACCCCGGGGCGTCGGCGATCGCCCGGTCGATCACGGGTTCGGGGAACAACAGCCGGGTCCCGGAAGGATCGGCCACCAGGCCCCGCTCGAGCATCATCGAACGGAGCCTGGGGCCACGGATCTCCATGCCGACTTCGGCGAGGACCCGCTTGGCCTCGGTGAGAATCTCCTGGATGAGCGCCGTGCCGAGCACCGTGACCTGGGGACGCACGCAACTCCTCCTCGAACGCCGGGACCGCCTCCAGGGCCACGTTAGCCAAGGGGTTCCGGCCCCCGAACGGGCCAGGTCAACTCGCTTGGCCGTTCTTGACATTTTGTAAAGGAAACGCCAGGATTTGTCGGGTCCGGGGTCTCCCCGGTAACCACCCGGCCGACGCCGGGTCAATGGCTTTCAGGAGGAAAGAATGAGACGTCGACTGTCACCCTCGCTGCTGCTGGCCGCCCTGGCCATCATCCTGGCCGCCTGTGGCGGAACCACCTCGGGCGACGGTGGGAGCACCACCGAGGCGCCCGCTACCACCACCGCCACGACCACCGCCGCCACCACCGGCACCACCGCCGCCACCGACGAAGACTTCAAAGTTGCCTTCGTGTACGTCGCCCCGATCGGCGACCTCGGGTGGACCTGGGCGCACGATCAGGCCCGACTCCAGGTGGAAGAAGAGTTGGGAGTGGCGACCGCCTTCATCGAGAACGTTCCCGAGGGCCCTGACGCCGAACGGGTGATCCGCGACTTCGCCCAGAAGGGCTACGACGTCGTCTTCACCACCTCGTTCGGGTTCATGGATCCGACCATCGCAGTGGCCGAGGAGTTCCCGGACGTGCAGTTCGTCCACATCTCCGGCTTCAAGACCGCCCCCAACGCATCCAACGTCTTCGGTGCGATGGAGGAGGCCCGCTACCTGTCCGGGATCGTGGCCGGCGCCGCCACCGAGTCGAACGTGCTCGG